>JACXUW010000230.1 GCA_014763705.1 Micrococcales bacterium
TGCGCGGGCGCGCGCTGCCGGCATGGACGGCTTCCTGGCCAAACCGGTGGTCGCCGACGAGCTCTATGCCTGTCTCGAGCGCCACCTGCACACAGCGCTCAGCGAGTGACCCGACGACCGATGCTGATTCCCCATGACCTGCTCGAAGCCGACACCCTGACCCATCTGATCGAGGATTTCGTCACCCGCGAGGGCACCGACGAGCGGCCGGCGTACGTCGTCCACGGCAAGAGTTTCCTCCACTGGCGCGAGCCCCGGAAGGACGCCGTCGACCCGGGGACGGGCGAGCGGATGGAGGACGTCATCTGCGTCACGGTGCCCGGACCGGACGACAAGGAGTCGATCCTCCAGCTCGGCGAACCCTGGTTCACCACACCGCACTTCGACGGCTACCCGGCCGTCCTCGTGCGCGAGCGCGACCTCGGGATGCTCGACTACCTCGAGCTCGCCGAGATCATCACGGACGCGTGGGCGACCAAGGCGCCGAAGAAGCTCGTCAAGGAACACCTCGGCTGACCCCCCGGGTCGCGCGGCATACCCCACAGGGGTATCGTGGCTGTCATGAGCGCGACGACCACCGGCGACGGGGTGCACCCCGGGTACACCGAGCACAAGGACGCCCACCTCAAGCGGCTGCGACGGATCGAGGGCCAGGTGCGCGGCATCGCCCGGATGGTCGAGAACGACACGTACTGCATCGACGTCCTCACCCAGGTGAGCGCCGTGACGAGGGCGCTCCAGGCGGTGAGCCTCGGGCTTCTCGAGGAGCACGTCGCGCACTGCGTCGTCGACGCCGCGCGCGAGTCGGACGAGGCGGCCGCCGTCAAGGTCGACGAGGTCGTCGCCGCCGTGACGCGCCTCGTGAGGAGCTGACGTGACCCAGACCGCCGACCACCCGACCGACGAGGTGCACGAGGTCGACCTCGCGATCTCCGGGATGACCTGCGCCTCGTGCTCGGCCCGGATCGAGAAGAAGCTCGGCCGCCTCGACGGCGTCGACGCCGTGGTCAACCTCGCCACCGAGAAGGCCACGGTCCGCTGGAGCGGCCCGGTCACCGTCGAGGAGCTGCTCGAGACCGTGCGCCGCACCGGCTACGGCGCCGAGGTCCTCACCCACGGCGCGCCCGCGGCACCACCGCGGGCCGAGACCGGTTCCGGCACACCGGTGGACACCGGCGAGGCGACACCCGACGAGACCTCGTCCGCCGTCGAGCGGGCCACCGCGCCGGCCGCGCACCACCAGGTCACGCGCCAGGACGACCTGCGCCGGCGCGCCGAGGTCGCCGCGCTGTTCACCGTTCCGGTCGTCGTCCTCGCGATGGTCCCGGGCCTCGACTTCGCCGGCTCGCCGTGGGTGCAGCTCGTCCTCGCCACCCCGGTCGTCGCGTGGGCGGCCTGGCCCTTCCACCGCGCCGCGGCCCTCACCGCGCGGCACGGCGGCTCGACGATGGACACCCTCGTCTCGCTCGGCGTCCTCGCCGCCTACCTCTGGTCGCTCGTCGTCGTCCTCACCGGCCGCGCCGGCGGGATGGACGGCGGCGGCTCGCACATCTGGTTCGAGACCGCCACGGTCGTCACGACCTTCCTCCTCCTCGGCCGGTGGATGGAGGCCCGCGCCACCGACCGCACGCGCGACGCCCTCCGCGGCCTGCTCGACCTCGGCGCCAAGGACGTCGCGGTCCTGCGCACCGACCCCGCCTCGGGAGCCACCGTCGAACAGCGCGTCCCCGTCGACGACCTCGCCGTCGGGGACCGGTTCGTCGTGCGGCCCGGGGAGAAGGTCGGCACCGACGGCGTCGTCCGCGACGGCCGCAGCGCCGTCGACGCCTCGCTCGTCACCGGAGAGTCCGCCCCCGTCGAGGTCGCCCCCGGCAGCGAGGTCACCGGCGGCACGGTCAACACCACCGGCCGGCTCGTCGTCGAGGCGACGCGGGTCGGCGCGGAGACGACGCTCGCCGGCATCGCCCGCCTCGTCGAGCGCGCGCAGACCTCCAAGGCGCCGGTCCAGCGCCTCGCCGACCGCGTCTCGGCCGTCTTCGTCCCCGTGGTGCTCGCCCTCGCCGCCGTGACCTTCGTCGGCTGGTGGGTCGGGTCCGGCGACCCGGCGCGCGCCCTCGAGGTCGCGATCTCCGTCCTCGTCATCGCCTGCCCGTGCGCGCTCGGCCTCGCCACCCCGACCGCCCTCCTCGTCGGCACCGGCCGCGGCGCCCGGATGGGCATCCTCATCAAGGGCGCCGACGTGCTCGAGGACACCCGGCGGGTCGACACCGTGGTCCTCGACAAGACCGGCACGGTCACCTCCGGCGAGATGACCCTCGTCGAGGTCTCGACGGCGGGCCGGCTGCCGAAGGACCAGGCGCTGCGGGCCGCCGCCGCGGTCGAGCAGGGCAGCGAGCACCCGGTCGCGAAGGCGGTCGTCGCCGCGGCCCGCTCGCGTGCCCTCGACGTCCCGGAGGTGACCGACTTCGAGGCCCTCCCGGGCGCCGGCGCCCGGGCCCGGGTCAAGGACACCGAGGTGCGCGTCGGGCGCGCCGACCTCTTCGACGAGGTGCCGCGCGAGATCGCCGCCCCGTCGGCCGAGGGCACGACGGTGTGGGTCGGCTGGGGCGGCCGGGCCCGGGCCTCGTTCACCGTCGCCGACACCGTGCGGCGCAGCTCCGGCCGGGCCGTCCGCGCGCTCGACGACGCCGGGCTGGTCTGCTACCTGCTGACCGGCGACCACGACCGCGCGGCGCTGACCGTCGCGCGCGACGTCGGCATCCCGGTCGGCCGGGTGGTCGCCGACGTCCGGCCGGAGGACAAGCACGCGATGATCGCCGACCTCCAGAGGCGGGGCCGGGTCGTGGCGATGGTCGGCGACGGCGTCAACGACGCGGCCGCCCTCGCCCAGGCCGACCTGGGCATCGCGATGGGGACCGGCACGGACGTCGCGGCCGACGCCGCCGACATCGTCCTGCTCCGCTCGGAGCTCCCGGCCGTCGTCGACGCGATGGAGCTCTCCCGCGCCACGCTGCGCACCATCCGGCAGAACCTCGGGTGGGCCTTCGGCTACAACGTCGCGGCGATCCCGCTCGCCGTCGCCGGCGTGCTCAGCCCGATGGTCGCCGGGGCGGCGATGGCCGCCTCGAGCGTCCTCGTCGTGAGCAACAGCCTCCGGCTGCGCCGCTGGACCCCCCGCGGCTGACCCGCCTCTCCCCACTCATTGCGAATCCCCCACCTCGAGCGGGCCTCTCGGGCCCACCCGGGGTGGGGGATTCGCAAGAAGTCGGGGAACCCGGAGCGGGTCAGACGGTGACCTCGCCGGTCGGGGTCTCGAAGGTGACGGCCATGAGCCCCGGTGTGCCGTGCGGCGCGACGAACGAGAACTCGATGACCGACGAGGTGTAGTCGGCCGGCAGGCCGAGCCAGTCGCGCACGCGGTCGGGGTCGCCGGCGATGGTCAGGGACTCGATGGTGACCTCGGTGTCGGCGTCCTCGGAGGGGTGCGGCGTGCCGGCCTCCCAGGTGATGAAGAACGGGAGCTGCGGGTCGGCCTGCAGGCCCTTGACCCCGAGCTGCTTCCAGCGCAGCTCGACGCCGTCGGGCCGGTGCCGGTTGCCCTGGACGGCCTCGCGGCCGAGGCGCTTCTCCTGCTCGGCGATGTCGTCGACCTGGACGACCCAGCCGAGCCAGCCGCCGCCGGCCTGGGACCGGGCGCGGACGACCTGCCCGAAGGGCGCCTTGTCGCTGGCCGGGTGGTCGAGGACCTCGACGACCTCGACGTAGCGCTCGTGCGCCAGCGGGAGGATGACGTTGCGCGTTCCGAAGCGCGGGTGGACTCCCCCGTCGACCGGCGTGACCCCGATCAGCTTCGCGAGGCGCTCGGCCGTCGCGTGGACGCCATCGTGCTCGGCCGCGTAGACGACGTGGTCAACTCGCATGCCGTTCATGGTCGCACACGGTGAGGGGTGCTCCTGACCGGGGGTCGGAGGGTAGCGGCTCAGGTGCCTCATCGGCATCTCTGGTCCCACTCCGTGCGACGGTTTCCGCAGGAGACCCCCCGCCGGGCGCCCTCAGGTGGAGCGCTGGCGGACCGCCTCGAAGAGCACGACGGCCGCCGAGACCCCGGCGTTGAGCGAGTTGACCGCCCCGGCCATCGGGATGCGTACCCGGGCGTCGGCGGCCGCGAGCGCAGCGTCGCTGAGCCCCGTCTTCTCGGTGCCGACGGCGACGGCCACCGGGCCGGTGAGGTCGGCGTCGGTGTGCAGGAGCTCGGTATCGGGGGTGGTCGCAACGAGCCGGATGCCGTTGTCCCGCAACCAGGCAAGGACCTCCGGGAGCGGCGCGGCCGCGACCGGGACCGAGAACACGGTGCCCTTGCTCGCCCGGACGACGTTGGGGTTGCCCCAGTCGGTGACCGGGTCGGCGGCGACGACCGCCGCGACCCCGGCGGCGTCCGCGCTGCGCAGGACCGACCCCAGGTTGCCCGGCTTCTCGAGCCCCTCGACGAGGACGACGAGCGGGTCCGGGGGCAGCGACAGGTCGGCGAGCGCCACGCCGGCCGCGGGGACGACGGCGAGGAAGCCGTCCGGGCCCTCGCGGTACGCCACCTTCTCGAACGCCGCCCGCCCGCAGCGGATGGTCGTCGCGCCGAGGGCCCGGACCCGGTCGACGAGCTCGCCCTGTCCCGCGGCGTCGAGCATCAGCTCGGGGCAGTGCAGGAGGGTCCGGGGCACGACGCCGGAGTCGACGGCGAGGAGCAGCTCGTCGTAGCCGTCGACGACGGTGAGGCCCTCCTCCTCGCGCACCCGCCGACGGCGCAGGGCGGCGACGGACCGGAGCCGCGGGTTGGTCGCGGACGTGATGTGGAGCTCGGCCATGGCGGGCCCAGCATCCCACGTCCGGCGGTGCGCTCCGGGATGGCCCCGCCCCCGACCGGATGCTCCGACCCAAGCCCCTGCGGCACCCCTCCGGTGCGGTAGAAAGTCCTGATGACCAGCACCGACGCGGCCGCGCCGCACCGCACCCGGGCCCGCCGCCTCGGCCGGTCCGTGGCCTACGCGGCCGTCGTCGCGGTGGTCTTCTTCGGCACCGGGTTCCTCCTGCGCAGCAAGTGGGACCCCCTCATCAACGCCGACGACGCCGCCATCCGCGCCCTCGTCCCGATCACCCGCGACCACCCCCGGCTGCTGGACTTCTGGCTGTTCTGGCAGGGTGCCTTCCTGCCCCGCACCCTCTACCTCATCGGGACGGCGCTCGCCGTGTGGCTGTGGCTCGGCAAGGGGATGCGCACCCGCGCCTGGTGGGCCTTCGGCACGATGATGTTCGCCTGGTTCGTCGAGTTCGCCGGCAAGTACGTCTTCCAGCGCGCCCGCCCGGTCGTCGAGGACCCGGTCTCCAAGGCTCCCGGCTACTCGTTCCCCTCCGGCCACGCGCTGGGCTCGGCGGCGTTCTTCACCACCCTCGTCATCCTGCTCTGGCCGGTGGTCCGCGGTCGCGGCCGGCGGGCGGTCATGGTCACCGTCGCCGCCGTGTGCGTCATCGTCACCGCCCTGGACCGCGTCTTCCTCGGCGTCCACTACCCGAGCGACGTCACCGTCGGCGTCATCACCGGCGTACGAG
>JACXUW010000692.1 GCA_014763705.1 Micrococcales bacterium
GTGTCCGGCTCGGTGGCCGGCTCTGCAGCCGGCTCGGCGGCGGGCGTGGCCTTCTTGCGGGTGGCGCGCTTGCGGGCCGGCTTCGTCGCGGCCGCGGTGGCGCTGGACGTGTCGTCCCCGCTGCTCGGCGCCGGCTCGACGGGGAGGGTGGCCGGTTCGGCGGCCTCGGGAGTGGTCGGGTCGGTCTCGGTGGCCATGTCGGCCCCTTTCGTCGCCCGCCGGCCGGTGCCCACACCGGGGACGCCCGGGGGCGCCTCCCGCACCGACCGCGCGGTGCGGTCGCAATCGTGTGGACCGGAGGGCCCGCACGGAAGTCGGCAGCTGCCCCGAACGGCTCGCGCGGGCGGCGCGTCACCCCTCGGGGCCGACGGCCTCCCGGTCGGCGGCCAGTGGATCGGCCACCCCGGCACGGTCCTCGCGCAGGGGGCCCTGCGCCAGTCGGGTCACCAGGGGTGGAACCGGTGGCACGAACCCCGTGACTGCGTGGAGTGCGGTCAGGATGTCGTCGGGGCGCACGGACGGTGTGGTGTGCCGTACGACCATCCGCAGTATCGCACACCCGGCCTCGTCGACCCCCGCGACCCGCAGGTCGGTCACCGCCTCGCGCGTGTCGAACGTGCGCGGCCCCGACTTGAAGGTGCGGGTCGCCTCGGCCCGCGGGGCCGCGAGGTAGCCGGCGACGACGGGGACCAGGTCCTCGGGGGTGCTCCCCCGCAGCCGGAGCTCCCACGCGCTGGCCTCGAGCCGGTCGGCGAGCGCGCCGGGACCCGCCTCGACGACCTCGACGACGTCGAGCCCCTCGGGCAGGGCCTCGTCGAGGGCCTCGCGCACCGCCTCGGGGTCGACCCGTTCGGTGACCCGGATCTCGAAGTACTCGGCCTCGCTCGCCGTGCCGGTCGGGGCGGCGTTCGCGTAGGAGATGAGCGGGTGCGGGTGGAAGCCGGCCGAGAAGGCCATCGGCACCCCGGCCCGGCGCAGGGCGCGCTCGAGCGCCCGGGAGAAGTCACGGGTCGAGGAGAACCGCAGCCGGCCGCGCTTGGCGTAGCGGATGCGGAGCTTCTGCACCGCCGGGGGCGGCGGTGCAGAAGCTCCGCAT
>JACXUW010000231.1 GCA_014763705.1 Micrococcales bacterium
CGACGGCCGGGCCGTGCTCCCCCACCTGCGCGAGCTGCGTGGTGTGGTCCGAGAGCGCCAGCGGGCGGACCGGGACCGGCGCCGCGTCGGCGGTCCCGGCGAGTACCTCACCCACCTGGTCGAGGGCGTTGAGGGCACGGGGAAAGCCCGCGTACACCGAGGTGTGCTCGACCAGGGCGCGCAGCTCGTCGGCGGTCACGTCGTGACCCAGGGCGGCCTCGAGGTGGACCCGCAGCTGTGGCTCGGCGCCTCCGAGCGCACTGAGCACGGCGACGGTGGCGATCTCGCGGTCGCGCCAGGAGAGCCGCTGGTCGGCCAGCGGCAGCGTGAAGGCGCCGTCGACCAGCCAGCGGTACATCTGCGGCGACGAGGCGCGCAACGCCCCCAGGGCCTGCTCGGGGTCGCGGCCGATGAGCGACCGGAAGGTCCGGGCGCCGCAGTCGTGGATGGCGGTCATGGGTGTCTCCTCAGGGGTGTCGGCGCGTCGGCCTCGTCGGCCGCGGCGATCGGATCTCCACGAGCATCTCGGTGCCGGTGGTCGCCCACACCGGTGATCCGGCCCGAACGCGGCATGTGCAACCACCGAGGAGGCGCTCGGCCGGATGACGTACGGGCAGAACGGGACCCGTCCTGAAACCGCTCGGGCGCACCACCGCCCCAGGGGCCGGGCTACGTCATCGCGCCGATCCGGGCGCCGGTCGAAGAGCCCGTCGGGCCGCGGCCCCGGGGCCGATGTGTCCCGCAGCGGCCCGACGTCACGCTGGCTGTCGCGGTCCCGAGTGCCGCCCCCAACGAGTCGAGGAGACGACCGATGCCCGATGCCCTGCTCGAACCGAGCCGACCCACCACGGCCTCCGCTCCGACGAGCGCCACGCCGGCTCGTCACCCCCGCCGATGGGCGATCCTGGCGGTGCTGTGCCTCAGCCTGTTCGTCGTCACCCTCGACAACACCGTCCTCAACGTCGCCCTCCCGTCCCTGGTGTCCGGACTCGGCCTCTCGGCTCCCCAGGTGCAGTGGGTGGTGGACGCGTACTCACTGGTGTTCGCCGGCCTGCTCCTCGCGGGCGGGAGCATCGGGGACCGGCACGGGAGACGGCGTGCGCTGCTCGCCGGGCTCGCCGTGTTCGGCGCCGGATCGACCGCGGCCGCGCTGGCCGGGTCCGCCTCCGCGCTCATCGTGGCGCGCGGCGTCATGGGCGTCGGCGGCGCCCTGCTGATGCCCGCGACGCTGGCCATCGTGATGCACGTCTTCGAGGCCGACGAGCGGCCGCGCGCGATCGCCGTGTGGGGTGGGGTCTCGGCGCTCGGGGTCTCGGCCGGGCCGGTCCTGGGCGGCCTGCTGGTCGAGAGGTTCTGGTGGGGCTCGGTGTTCCTCGTCAACGTCCCCGTCGTGCTCCTGGCCGTCGTCGCCGCGGTCGCCCTGGTCCCCGAGTCCCGACGCGGGGACGCGCCCCGACCCGACCTGCTCGGCGCACTGCTCTCCTCGACGGCCATCGTCGCCGCCGTCTGGGCCACGATCCAGGTACCCGAGCACGGGTGGGTCAGCGTGCCCGTCCTCGCCGCCGGGGGTGTGGCCGTGGTCCTCGCCGGCGGTTTCGTGTCCTGGGAGCGTCGGTGCGCGGCGCCGATGCTGCGCCTGTCGTTGCTGCGCTCACGTCAGCTCATCGGCGCGAGCTCGGTCGGCGTCCTGCTCATGTTCAGCCTGGCCGGTGCCACGTTCGTGCTGACCCAGCACCTGCAGCTGACCCTGGGGTTCTCACCGCTCGAGGCCGGGGTCCGCACCCTGCCCGTCGCCGGCGCCATCCTCGTGACCTCGTCGGTCTCGCCCGCGTTCGCCACCCTCGTGGGGAACCACCGCGCCGTGGCGACCGGCCTCGCGCTGCTCGCGGGCGGGCTCTCGGTCGTCGCCCTGACGGCCGCACGCGAGGAGTACTGGCCCGTGGCGCTCGGCTGCGTCCTCCTCGGCGCCGGCATCGGCCTGGCGATGGCGCCGGCCAGCTCCTCGTTGATGAGCTCGTTCCCTCGCGACCACGCCGGGCTGGGATCGGCGATGAACGACACGTTCCAGGAGCTCGGCGCGGCACTGGGCGTCGCCGTCCTCGGCGGGATCGCGACCGCGACCTACCGATCGGGGCTGCCCACCTCCGTACCGGAGGCGGCCCGAGACAGCTACGGGGCGGCCCTGGCCCTCGCCCGCGGCGAGGGGACCACCGGCGTCGGTCTCGCCGGAGCCGCTCGGTCCGCGTTCGACCTCGCGGTGCAGCACAGCCTGGTCGGGGGCAGCGTGACCGCCCTGCTGGGTGCCGTCGTGGGTCTTCTCGTGCTCGGGCGCCGGGCGGTGCCGGTCGAGCCCGCGGCCACGCCCTGAGCGACGACGTCGGTCCCCCGGGCCGCCACCGCTCACTGGCTCGCGACCGGAACCACGACGGTCACGGTGCAGCCGCTGCCCACCGCGCTCCGGACCGTGAGGTCGCCGCCCACCGCGAGCGCGCGGTCTCGCATGGTCGCCTGCCCCAGGTGGCCACCGGCCACCGCGGCGGGGTCGAACCCGCGCCCGTCGTCGTGCACCACGACGGTCAGGTGCTGCGCGGCCTCGTCCACCGTCACGTCCACCGACGCACTCTTCGCGCCGGCATGCTTGACCGTGTTGTTGAGGGCCTCGAGCACGAGGCGGTACAGGTGCTCCTCGGCGCGCGCCTCGAGCGGGAGCCGCGAGGTGGGGCCTCTCACCTCGATGGGGAGGCCTTCGCGGGCGGTGACCGCCTGCGCCTGCCGCGTGAGTGCGGCGACGAGTCCGTCCGCCTCCAGGGACCCGGGGCGCAGCTCGAAGATCAGGGCGCGCATCTCGGCCAGCGCGCCCCGGGCGAGGTCCGACAGGGTCGCGAGGCTCACCGCGAGCGGGTCGCTCTCGGGCACACCGTGGGCGGCGAGGCGGCGCTCGGCAGTGCGCGCGTGCAGGGTCATCGAGAAGAGCGCCTGGCTCACCGAGTCGTGCAGCTCGCGGGCGAGTCGCTGGCGCTCGACGAGGGTGGCGTGCCACTCGGCCTCGCCGTAGAGCCGCGCGTTCTCGACCGCGACCGCGGTCTGGTCGGCGATCGCCTGCAGGAAGGCCTGCTCGTCCGCGTCCACCTCGCGACCGGCGTCGACGTACAGCAGGAGGCACCCGACGCACCGGCCACGGGTGCCCAGCGGCACGACCACCGTGTCCTCGAAGGTGAGGCCGGCCCACAGGGGGTGCAGGGGTGCGTAGCCCGGGTCCTGCTCGGCACGCGAGCGGAAGCCACGGATGGCGGTCACTCCGCTCGCCGTGGTGACGTCGCGGATCGGGGAGCGGACCCCGAGGGCGTAGGCCTCCTCGACTCCCTCGCGATAGCGGTCGGGGAGGCCGTCGTCGCCGTAGGCCGAGAGCACACGCAGGTCCTCGTCCTCCCAGACGACGACCGCGGCGGCCTCGGCACCGGTCGCCGACCGGACGCTGCGGGCCACGTGGCACAACGTCTGCTCCAGCGGGTGAGCGAGGGTCATCGCGTCGGCGATCGCGGCGAACGCCTCGATCCGTGCCTGCAGCCGGTCGTGGGCCCGCACCGCCGGGTCGGCCTCCGCGTCCTCGGCGGCCGCGGTCACGACGGCGGTGACCCCCACGACCTCGCCGCCGCTCCGCATCGGGGCGAGCACGAGGTCCCGGAGCGCGGCCCCGCCGTCCCGGGCCATCCCTCGGACCCGCTCGTGCACCAGCTCACCCGCGAGCGCCGCGGCCGCCAGCCGCGACAGCGCCTCCGCCCGGTCCGGCATCAGCTCGACCCAGCCACCGTCGCACTGCACCAGTCGCAGGTCGGTGTCGAACACTGCGGCACCCGTCAGCGGTCCCATGTCCGGCACCCCGGCTCTCACTGCGTCCCTCGGCTGGCGGAGGGAGTCTGCCATGCGGGCCGGACCCTCGTCGACGCCTCGGACGCCCCGGCGGGACCGGGCGTCCTACGTCGTGTGGCCGAGTCGCCCACGGGCCGGAGCACCGACCCCGGTCGGGTCCTGTCGCCGACGCCGACGCGCTCGGGCGCGGACATGCTGTCGGGTACCGAGGGCCGTCCACCGCACGTCCCCGACTCGTCGAAAGGCACCTCATGCCGCGCACGACCACCCGACCTCCGGAGCCGCGAACCCCCTTCGGCCCCAAGGCCTTCGTCCTGCTCGTCAGCTACACCGCACCGCTGGACCGCGTCGACGCACTCCTCGACGCGCACCGCACCTGGCTGGACGCGCGCTTCGCCGAGGGCACCTTCCTCGTCTCCGGTCCGCAGGTGCCCCGCGTCGGCGGCACCATCCTCGCGACCGCCGCGTCGCGCCGGCAGGTCGACGACCTCGTCGCGTCGGACCCGCTGGTCAGCGGCGGCGTCGCCAATTACCGGGTCGTCGAGTTCATCCCGAACCGAGGCCCCTGGGCGGCATCGACGCCGAGGACGGGGCCCGAGTCATGACGGTCATCCGTGGCCCCGGGGAACCCGTCACGCGGCTGTTGCGTCGCGCCTGAGATCATCAGGCGTGCGCAGCGTGCTGGGTGCCGTGGTCGGTGGTCTCCTCGGGTTCACGGTCGGGGCGGTGGTCTACCTCGGCCTCACGCCGGTCCTCGAACGCAGCACCGGCATCCTGCGCGAGACCCAGGGGCTGCTCTGGAACCTCGTCCCCCTCCTGGCGCTCGTCGGGGTCGTGGTCGGCGGGTGGCTCGCTCGCCGCCACAGGCCCTGACGGCACCGGGCTTGACCTTGACGCAGGGTCAACCCTCCACGCTCTCTGCCATGACCACCGAACACGCCATCCGGACCGCCGGGCTGACCAAGTCCTACGGTGACCACCAGGTACTCATCGGCGTCGACCTCGACGTCGCGCCGGGCACCGTGCACGCCCTCCTCGGCTCCAACGGGGCGGGCAAGACGACCGTCGTGCGGATCCTCTCGACCCTCCTGCGCGCCGACGGCGGCAGCGCCACCGTCGACGGCCACGACGTCGCCACCGCACCCGACCGGGTCCGGGCGTCGATCAGCCTCACCGGCCAGTTCGCCGCCGTCGACGAGGTGCTGACCGGGCGGGAGAACCTCGTCCTCGTCGGCCGCCTCCGCCGCGTCGATGACGCCGGCGCGGTCGCCGACGAGCTGCTCACGCGCTTCGACCTCGTCGAGGCCGGCGGCCGCAAGGTCGCCACCTGGTCGGGCGGGATGAAGCGCCGGCTCGACATCGCGATGAGCCTCATCGGCGACCCGGCCGTCCTCTTCCTCGACGAGCCGACGACCGGCCTCGACCCGCAGGCGCGGATCGAGGTGTGGCGCACCGTCAAGGAGCTCGCCGACCGGGGCACGACCGTGCTCCTCACCACGCAGTACCTCGAGGAGGCCGAGCAGCTGGCCGACCGCATCTCGATCCTCCACGACGGGCGGATCATCGCCGAGGGCACGGTCGCCGAGCTCAAGCGGCTCTTCCCGCCGGCGACCGTGCCCTCGGCGATGATCCGCCCGTCGTGGAGGATCGAGATGCGGTCGGCCAGCTGCTCGGCCTCCTCGAGGTACTGCGTGGTGAGG
>JACXUW010000693.1 GCA_014763705.1 Micrococcales bacterium
AGACCGGCGAGGACGAGGAGCAGCGCCGAACGCTGTTCTTCCCGGTGTCCGTGTTCGACATGGGACAGACCGACCTCATCGACCCCGAGGCGGGCGACCCGACCGACATCGCGCGGCCGCTGACCGGAGACGACCCCGCGGGCATCTTCGACGCCGTGGCCGACTACCTCACCGGCAAGGGCTGGACCGTCGAGCGCGAGAGCATCCCCGGCGGTGCACACGGCTACACCGACCCCGAGGGCCGTCGCGTCGTGCTCGATTCCGACCTCTCCCCCGCCCAGGCTGCAAAGACCGGACTTCACGAGGCCGCGCACGTCATCCTGCACGCGGACGAAGATCACGCCGAGTACGTCGAGCACCGCGGCACCAAGGAAACCGAGGCCGAGAGCGTCGCCTACGTCGTCGCCGGGATTCTCGGACTCGACACCAGCGCCTACAGCGTCGGATACGTCGCCGGGTGGAGCAACTGCGACGCCGAGACGATCAAGGCCACCGCGGCAAACGTGCTGCGCGCAGCTCACGCCCTGGCCGACGCGCTCACCGAGCAGCCCGAGGCCGTAGCCGCCTGAGCGGCAATAACTCTATTGCCGTCAAGACCGTCAGAGGAGAAGGAACGATGACCGCGGAAACCCTGTTCGACCTGGCCGAGTTCGAGCGCGAGGCCGTCGCCGCCACCGCATGGGACGGCGCGCCCCTGGCCTACACGACCAGCTACTACAGCCCCGCCGAGCTGGATGCAGCATTCGACCGCTACCGCGCCGAGTTCGGCGGCTTCGGATGCATCCCCCGCTCCCACATGTGGCACCGCAACAGCTACAACCAGGGCGAGCGCGCAGCGACCGCCGACGGCCACGAGCTGCACATGTTCTACGCCGACGCCTGGTGCAAAGAGGCCGACCACGACCACAGCGCCGACCCGCTCCCCGGCGGCGGTCGCTATCAGGCCGTGTGCCCCGGCTGCGCCTGGCACGTCATCAGCGAGCGCGAGAACGACGCCGTAGAGGCGTGGCACGACCACGCCCTGCCCGGCTGGCGATCACTCCCGATCATGCCCCGCCCCGCCGCAGCGGCCACCGACGAGAAGAAGGC
>JACXUW010000232.1 GCA_014763705.1 Micrococcales bacterium
CTCCTGCGGATGTCCGGCATCCGCAAGACCTTCGGGCCGGTCGTGGCCCTGGACGGCGTCGACCTCACCGTCGCGCCCCGCCAGGTCCACGGCCTGCTCGGCGGCAACGGGGCCGGCAAGACGACCCTGATGAACGTCCTCTACGGGCTCTACGCCCCTGACGCGGGCAGCGTCGAGATCGAGGGCCGTCCCGTGACGATCGCCTCCCCGAGGGACGCGATCGCCGCCGGGGTCGGGATGGTCCACCAGACCTTCCTCCAGGTCGACGTCTTCACCGTCGCCGAGAACGTCGTCCTCGGCACGTCGACCAAGGGCATCGACGTCGTCGAGCGGCTGCGGGAGCTGTCCGAGCGGTTCGGCCTCGCCGTCGACCCGACCGCCCGGGTCGCCGACCTCCCCGTCGGCGTCCGCCAGCGCGTCGAGATCCTCAAGGCGCTCTACCGCGGCGCCAAGGTCCTCGTCCTCGACGAGCCGACGACGAACCTCACCCCGCAGGAGGTGGACGCCCTCTTCGGGTCGATGCGCGCCATCGTCGACGGGGGCATGTCGGTCGTGCTCATCACGCACAAGATCCGCGAGACGATGGCCGTCTGCGACGCCATGACGATCATGCGCGACGGCCAGTGGGTCGCCACGGTCGACGCCAAGGACACCAGCGCCGACGACCTCGCCGCCCGGATGGTCGGCACCGCGGCCGCCGACGACGACACCGTGAGGGTCGCCCTCGGCGAGGTCGAGGTCGGCGAGGCGAGGATCGACGTCCCGGAGGTCGGGGGGCAGGAGCGGCTCGTCGTCTCGGGCCTCACCGTCGCCGGCGTCGGCGCCGGCGCACCCCCGCTGGTCGACGACGTGTCGTTCGCCATCCGCCGTGGCGAGATCCTCGGCATCGCCGGGGTCGCCGGCAACGGCCAGGTCGAGCTCGCCGAGGCGCTGACGGGGTGCCGCCCCGCCGCCGGCTCCTTCGTCCTCGACGGCGTCGACCTCGCCGGCCGTCCCACCGCCGACTGGCTGGACGCCGGGGTCGTCTACGTCCCCGAGGACCGCCAGCGCGACGGCATCCTCCCCGGGGCGGGCATCACCGAGAACCTCGTGCTCGGCTCGCACCGACGCCGCGCGCGTCGCGGGCTCATCGGGTGGGGTGACGCCCGCGCCGACGCCGTCACGGCCATCGAGGAGTTCAGCATCAAGACTCCGAGCGCGGCCACCCCCTGCGGCCAGCTCTCCGGCGGCAACATCCAGCGCGTCATCCTCGCCCGGGCCTTCGCCCACCGTCCCAAGGTGCTGCTCCTGCACAACCCGACCCGGGGCCTCGACATCCCCTCGACCCGGTTCGTCTACGACCGCGTGCGCCAGGCCGCGGCCGAGGGCTGCGTCGTCATCGTCATCTCCGAGGACCTCGACGAGGTCATCGCGCTCGCCGACCGCGTCAAGGTCGTCTACTCGGGCCGGCTGGTCGGCGACGTCGCGCGGGGCGCGACCGACCCCTACGAGCTCGGCCGCCTCATGACAGGAGTGGGTGCATGAGCACCGCCGTCCTCGCCCGTCCCTCGGCCGGCGAGCGGGCCCGCAGCGCGGCGGTCGCCGCCGTCCCCTACGTCCTCGCCGTCCTGGCCGCGTTCGCGATCGTCGCCGTGCTCATCGCGCTCCTCGGCCACGACCCGGCCAAGGCGTTCCGGGCGGTGCTGACGAACTCCTTCCGGACACCCACGGGCATGGTGCAGACGCTCCAGAAGTGGGTGCCGCTCACCCTGCTCGCGCTCGCGTTCGCCATCCCCCTCGCGGCCGGCCGGTTCAACATCGGTGGCGAGGGGCAGCTGATCCTCGGCGCCACCGGCTCGGTCGCGGTCGGCATCACCCTCTCCGACCTGCCCATGGTCGTCCTGCTCCCGCTGAGCATCCTCGCGGGTGTCGCGGCCGGCGCCTTCTGGGCCGGCATCTCGGCCTGGCTCATGGAGCGGTTCCGGGTCAACGAGATCCTCTCGACCGTCCTGCTCAACTTCGTCTCGTTCGAGATCCTCGACTACGTCGCGTCGGTCGTCTGGTCCGACCCGGGCGCCGGTGGCGCGGTGACCCTCCCGATCGGCGAGGGCGCGGTCCTGCCGACCCTCGGCCGCCCGCCGATGCACGTCGGCGTCCTCCTCGTCGTCGTCCTCGCGGCCGTCGCCGCGGTGCTGGCCAGGCGCAGCGTCGCCGGCTTCGAGCTCGGCGCCGTCGGCCTCAACGAGCGCGCGGCGCGCCTCCACGGCATCCGGACCGGCCGCGTCGCCGTCCTCTCGATGGTCGTCGCCGGCGCCATCGGTGGCCTCGCGGGCGCCATCGAGGTCATGGGCGTCCACCAGCGCGCCATCGAGGGGATGCAGAGCAACTTCCTGCTCCTCGGGATCATCATCGGGCTGATCGCCCGCGGGTCGCTGACGGCGGTGCCGTTCGTCGCCTTCGGGATCGCTGTCCTCGAGGTCGGCGCCGGCTCGATGCAGCGCGTGTCGGGGGCGCCCGTCGAGATCGTCCTCATCCTCGAGGGCCTCATCCTCCTGTTCATCCTCATGTCCGACGTCGTGATGACGCGACGGCGGCGGTCCCGAGCGAAGGCGGCGTCCTGATGGAGTTCATCGCGCTCACCATCACGGCGATGGTGCCGTTCCTCTTCGTCGCCCAGGGCACGATGCTGAGCGGCCGGGCCGGCATCTTCAACGTGGCGCAGGAAGGGCTGATGCTCCTCGGCGCCGCCGTCGGGTACCTCGTCTCCCTGGCCGTCGGCTCGAACACCGTCGGCATCGTCGTCGCCGGCCTCGCCGGTGCCGTGTTCGGCGCCGTGCTGGCCTGGGCCACGACGTACCTGAGGATGGACCAGTTCGTCGTCGGCCTCGCGCTGTTCTTCCTCGCGGGCGGGACGGCGAGCCTGCTCTACCGCGTCGTCATCGGCAACGACGAGCCACCCCGCATCAAGCCCCTGCCCGACGTGCTCCTCGGCCAGGACCTCCTCGTCTACCTGGCGATCGCGCTGTCGATCGGTCTGTGGTGGTGGCTCTACCGCACCGACGCCGGGATGCGGCTGCGGTCGGTCGGCGAGAACCCGAAGGCGGCCGACAGCCTCGGCATCGACGTCGTCCGGACGCGGATGGTCGCGGGCACGGTCGGGGCCGCGCTGATGGCCGTCGGTGGGGCGTACCTGCCGATGGTCTTCTCGGGCGTCTACGCCGACGGCATCGTCGCGGGTCGCGGCTGGCTGGCGATCGCCCTGGCCTTCTTCGGTGGCTGGCGGCCCCAGCTCATCCTCCTCGGCTCGGCGTTCTTCGCCGCGATGGACGTGCTCGCGCAACGCGCGCAGGTGCTGGGGATCGGGGTGCCCCACCAGTTCGTCTCGATGCTCCCCTACGTCGCGACGCTGCTCGTCATGGTCGTCGCGTTCCGGTGGGCCCTGGTGCCGCAGTTCCTCGGCAAGAACTACGATCGCGAGTCGCGCATCGTCGGGTAGGCCGGCGTCGTGCCGGCCACTGGGCGCCCGCCGGCGCGACGATTTCGGTGCGTGGGCGCTCGCGACTTCCGTTTTGGGAGGGTGGCGGAGCATCGGGTAACCTCGTGCCCCGCGCCTCCTGTCACGGGGGCGCGACGCCGGTCGGCGACGGGCCTATAGCTCAGACGGTTAGAGCGCTTCCCTGATAAGGAAGAGGTCACAGGTTCAAGTCCTGTTAGGCCCACCACCGACCATCCCCGGCTCCCAGGTGGTGTTCCGTGAAGAAGCTCCTCGTCCTCCTCGCATCTGCTGCGGGTGCGTTCGCGATCAGCAAGCAGATCAAGGACAAGCAGGCCGAGAACCGGCTCTGGGCCGAGGCCACCGACACCCCCAAGAGCTGATGCCCACCGCCGCCGGGTGTTGAGCCGGCGGCCACCGGGGGCCATGGCGCAATTGGTAGCGCACCTGCTTTGCAAGCAGGGGGTTAGGGGTTCGAGTCCCCTTGGCTCCACCACGAACGAAGGCCGGCGTCAGCCGGCCTTTCGTCGTGGTGGAGCTCTTGGGGAGACGAATCATGAGGTTCCGGGGTCCCCGCGGTGAGCGCCAGCGAGCCGTGGGGCGTCCCCTTGGCTCCACCGCAGGTCAGAGGCCCTTCCCGACGATCGGGAAGGGCCTCTGACACGTCCGTACCCCAGAGAAGTACTGCAGACGCCGCCTAGTCACTCGGTCAGTCGCCGAGGCGGACGGACTCGCCAGGTTGCGGATCCCGGCCGGAAGCCACCCACCCCAGCGGGTGGCTTCGCATCAGACTTCGCGCCTCAACGTGAGTATCAACTGCGAAGCCACGAGTGCGTAGGCCACGTCGATGCCAGCGCCGAGTACGAGCTCGGCCTCGGCGTAGTGCCTCGGCGGCAAGTGGCCCACCAAGCCCTGAGACCCACTCCAGTCGACGAGAGAGTTTTGGGTGTCCGTACCCTCGTAGACGCCGATGGGATACGGCGACTGACCGGAGACATCGTGTGCAAGGGCAACAACGGGCAGATCCTTCTCAAACGTCTCATCGCCCGCTAGATCGAGGATGGCCCTCCCATCCAAGAGCAGGTCTCTCAGCAAGCTGCTACTGCGCGGTCGGGCATACTCAATTAGGTCGACTAGGTCCAGCTGTGTCGCGGCGAAGCGGTCCTGCCAAGCCCTAAAGGTAAGGCGACCGATCCAATCGCGGATGCCCGCTGGCTCGATGGAGTCAGCCACCGAGGCCTCGGCTATCGCGTTCGCTACCTCGCGTGAGCGCAACCCCGCGGTTAGCAGTTCTACGGCGAGGTGACTGGAAACGCCATACCGGAGATAGGTGCCAAGCTCCTCGCAAAGCCGCATGGAGGAGCCCGCCTCAGACAGACGCTCGTTGACCCGCAGGGTTAGCACGCTGCCAAGCCAGGCGAAGTAGTGCTCACAGAAGTCGGACGCGGTATCCACCGCCACCTCGAGCCGCCAACGCCGGTCTGTGATGGCTGCGAATGCGCCGTCTGCGATGTCAGGAACTGAGGCACCCTCCAGCCACTGCGTGAGGACGTCGCCCACATCGATCGCAACTGGTGCTGATTGCCAGTTGTCACTCTGGGCGAACTTCCATTCGCGGGGTCGCTCTGGGAATCGAAGCAGTGATGTCCACACGTCAAGCTCGTGCAGCAGGCGAACGACCGTAACCGGGTCCGAGAGGTCGTGTAGCGAGTCTTGGCTGAGGAGCGCCGCAGCGACGTTGTCCGAGAGGATCTCCAGTTCCCGGGCGCTGTTGACCGACGTGCCGGCGCGTGCCCACGACCGCCGCGTCCGGATGTCCGTGTCGAGGTAGAGCTGCGCGGTGAGAGCTGCGACCCGCTGGAAGTGCTGTCGCGTCTCGTCGGGCAGTTGTCCGAATGCCAGTGTTGACGAGAGCAACTCGTCCAAGTCATCGACGAGTGAGGCAGGATCCTCAGACGCATCATCGAGGGACCTGTCGCTCGCGGCCAGAGCGAACCACACGAAAGCTTGGAAGTCCGCGACGCACCCCGCGGCGGCCATGGCGGCGTCCTGCGCTGCCGCCAGGTTGGCCTCGAAC
>JACXUW010000694.1 GCA_014763705.1 Micrococcales bacterium
CTCGCTCGACGCGGCCCCGATCGTCTCCGGGGTGCTCCACGTGTCGGCGGTCCAGGCCGAGCGGCGGGTCCGCGAGGCGGTGCGTCGCGCCGCGGACGGCCCGGAGGGCACCGTCACCTGCACCGGCCTGGGTGGGCTGCACGCCGCGATGGCCGCGGGCCGGCTCGACGCCTACCGGGCCGGCGTGGTCGCGTACGAGCTCGAGGAGGTCCCGGCCGACGTCGCCCGCGCCGTCATCGCCGCCCTCGAGCCCCACCTCGACCGCGACGACGCGACCCGGCTCCGGCGCCGGGTCCGGCGGGTCCTGGCCCGCATCTCCCCCGACCTGCTGCGGGAGAAGTCGGTGCGGGCACGCTCGGCCTCCTCGCTGCGGCGCTGGGTCGACGAACCCGGCCTCGACACCTGGCTGGGCACCTTCCCCTCCGAAGAGGCCTGCACCGCGTGGGCCGCCATCGACGCCCTCGCCCAGCAGTACGTCACCGACGGCACCTGCGACCGCATCGACCGCGCCCGGGCCAAGGCCCTGACCGACCTGGTCACCGGCCACGCCACCATCGACCTGCAGGTCCAGCTCCTCAGCACCACGCCCGCAGCGGCGGCCCCGGCGGACCGCGCCACCCCGGGCACGGACCGCCACACCGCACCCGGGCACCTCCCGTCAGCGGGCGCGGCAGGAGGCCTGACCGGAGCCGATCGCGAGGGGCTTCCCGCGTCGGGTGCAGAGTCCGTGCGGGCCGACCGGCCCACCGACCTCGTCGCGGTGCACGGGCTGGCACCGGGAGAGCCCGTGCTCGTACCGCGCGACTGGCTGTCGCGGGCAGTCGCTTCGACCACCTCCCGCACCGACCGGTACGGCCGCGTCGTCCTCCACCCGGACTCCGGCGCCCTCACCGACCCCGACGAGAACCTGGCCACCGACGCCTACCGCCCCGGCGCCGCCCTCGCCCGCCTCGTGCGGGCCCGCGACGGGCACTGCCGCTTCCCCGGATGCCACGTCGCCGCAAGGTTCTGCGACCTCGACCACGTCACCCCCTGGCCGAGCGGCCCCACCACCGCCGCCAACCTCGCCTGCCTCTGCCGCCGCCAC
>JACXUW010000233.1 GCA_014763705.1 Micrococcales bacterium
GTCCTCCACCCGGCCGAGGCGCCCGACGCGCCGTGGTGGCGCGACGCCGTCATCTACCAGGTCTACCCGCGCTCGTGGGCCGACAGCGACGGCGACGGCATCGGCGACCTGCCGGGCATCACCGCCCGCCTGCCCTACCTGCGCGACCTCGGCGTGGACGCGGTCTGGCTCAGCCCGTTCTACGTCTCGCCGATGAACGACGCCGGGTACGACGTCGCCGACTACCGCGACATCGACCCACGCTTCGGCACCCTCGAGGACGCCGACCGGATGCTCGCCGCGGCGCACGACCTCGGGCTCAAGGTGCTCGTCGACCTCGTGCCGAACCACACGAGCAGCGAGCACGCGTGGTTCCGGGCCGCCCTCGCCGCCGGCCCGGGCAGCCCCGAGCGCGACCGCTACGTCTTCCGCGACGGACGCGGCCCGCACGGTGAGGAGCCCCCGAACAACTGGCCGTCGGTCTTCGGCGGCAAGGGGTGGAGCCGCGTCACCGAGGCCGACGGCAGCCCGGGCCAGTGGTACCTCCACATCTTCGACGTCACCCAGCCGGACCTGAACTGGCACAACCCAGAGGTCCGGGCCGAGCTCGAGTCGGTCCTGCGGTTCTGGTGCGACCGAGGGGTGGACGGCTTCCGGGTCGACGTCGCGCACGGCCTCGTCAAGGCCGAGGGGCTGCCGGACTGGCACGGCGCCGTGGGCCTGTACGACGAGGTCGTCACCGAGGACGGTCCCGAGGCCGACGGCGACACCTCCGTGCTCGACCACAACGCCGGCGGGCACGCCCCGATGTGGGACCAGGACGGCGTGCACGAGATCTACCGCTCGTGGCGCCGGGTCCTCGACTCCTACGGCCGCCCCGACCGGATCCTGTGCGCCGAGGCGTGGGTCAAGCCCGAGGAGCGGCTGGCCCGCTACGTCCGGCCCGACGAGATGCACCAGGCCTTCAACTTCGAGTTCCTCGAGGCGCCCTGGGACGGGGCGGCCCTGGCGGCGGTCGTCGAGTCGTCGCTGCGCTCGAACGACGCCGTCGGCGCGCCGACCACGTGGGTGCTGTCCAACCACGACGTCGTCCGGCACGCCTCCCGGCTCGGCCTCGACCAGCACCGTCCGCGGCCGAACGGCATCGCCGCCGACGACCCGCAGCCCGACGCCGAGCTCGGGCTGCGCCGGGCGCGGGCCGCGACCGCGCTCATGCTCGCGCTGCCCGGCGGCGCCTACGTCTACCAGGGCGAGGAGCTCGGGCTGCCCGAGCACACGACGATGCCCGACGAGGTGCGCCAGGACCCCACCTACCACCACACCAAGGGGGAGGTGACCGGCCGGGACGGCTGCCGGGTGCCGATGCCCTGGGTCAGAGACGCCCCCAGCCTCGGCTTCGGCCCGGGCGACCACCCGTGGCTGCCGCAGCCCGAGGCCTACGCCGGGCTCGCGGTCGACCAGCAGGACGGTGTCGCGGGCTCGACCCTCGAGCTGTACCGGACGCTGCTCCGGCTGCGCCGCTCCCTCGGGCTCGGGCGCGGCTCGTTCGCCTGGGACGGGCGGACCGGCGGCGACGTGGTCGCGTTCCGGAGCGCGCCGGCGGAGGACGGCGGTGAGGTCCTCGTCGTGACGAACACGGGCGCGGCACCGGTGGCGCTTCCGGCGGGCGTGGTGCTCGTCGCGTCCGGGCCGCTCGGTGCCGACGGCACGCTGCCCGCGGACACCACCGTCTGGCTCCGCCCCACCGCGGGCTGACCGTGCGGGCCGCCGACTTCCCCTACCTCGCGACGCCGACCCCCCTGGCCCTCGCCCACCGCGGCGGGGCGGGGCTCGCCGAGAACGCCGGGCTGGAGAACACGCTGGTCGCCTTCGGTCGGGCCGTCGCGATGGGCTACCGCTACCTCGAGACCGACGTCCACGCGACCCGCGACGGCCACGTCGTCGCCGTCCACGACCCCCGCCTCGACCGGGTCACCGACGCCACGGGGGCCGTCGCCGACCTGCCGTGGGAGGCCGTCGCCGCGGCCCGTATCGGCGGCTCCGAACCCGTGCCCCTGCTCGCCGACCTCCTCGAGGCCTTCCCGGACGCCCGCCTCAACATCGACGTCAAGGCGGACACCGCCCTGGCGCCGACCCTCCGGGTGCTGCGCGACCACGACGCCCTCGACCGGGTGTGTCTCGGCTCGTTCTCACCGCGGCGCGTCCGGGCCATCCGGCGCGAGCTCGGCCCCCGCGTCGCCACCGCCGCCGGCCAGGTCGGCACGGCGGCGCTGCGGTTCTCGCCGGCGCTGCTCAGCCGGCTGCTGCACACCCCGGCGCCGGTGCTCCAGATCCCGGCGGAGCACCGGGTCGCGGGGCGCACGCTGACCCTCGTGACCCCCGGGCTGGTCCGGCGCGCCCATGCCCTCGGCAAGCAGGTGCACGTCTGGTTCCACGACTGGTCGCGCGAGGACGCCGACGAGTACCACCGACTCCTCGACCTGGGCGTCGACGGCATCGTCGCCGACCGGATCGACGTCCTGCGCGACGTCCTGGACCAGCGCGGACACCCCCTGACGCCGAGGTCCGGGCACTAGGGTGACGACAATGCGGACCGAGGGCAGCGAGCGCGTCGGAGGACCCCTCAGCCGCCCGTACCTCGAGGTCACGCTGGCCGTCCTCGCCCTGGTGACCATCGTCGCGTTCGAGTCGATGGCCGTCTCGACCGCGATGCCCGACGTCGCCGTCGAGCTGCACGCCGTCCGCTCCTACGGCTTCGCGTTCTCGGTGATGCTCACCGCGCAACTGCTCGGCATCGTCCTCGCCGGGGTGTGGACCGACCGCTCCGGACCGCTGCCCGGCACGTTCGTCGGCCAGCTGCTGCTCGCGGCGGGCGCGGCGACGTGCGGCTCCGCCACCCGGCTCGACGTCTTCCTCGTCGGGCGCGCGCTGACCGGGCTCGGTGGCGGGCTGCTCGTCGTCATGCTCTACGTCATCGCCGGACGGGTCTACCCGGAGGCCACCCGGCCCCGCCTCTTCACCTACATCTCCGCCGCGTGGGTCGTCCCCTCGCTCGCCGGTCCGCCGCTGTCGGCGTGGCTGACCGAGAACCTCACGTGGCGCTGGGTGTTCTGGATCGTCGTCGTGCCGGTCCTCGTCACCGTCGTGGCGCTCGGCCGGGCCCAGCGGCGGGTCGACACCACCTCGCTCGGGGAGGTCGACTCGAGCCGCGACCACGCCACGCACGTCCGGACCGCGTGGGCCGGCGTCGCGGTCGCCCTCGCCGCGGGGGCCCTCCAGCTCGGCACGCACGAGCTCGTCATCGCGTGGTCGTGGAAGACCGGGCTCGCGCTCGTCGGGCTCGTCGGGGTGGTCGTCGTCGCCCCGCGCCTGCTCCCGCGCGGCACCGTGCGCATGGCCGCCGGGGTGCCGAGCTGCGTCCTCGCCCGCGCCCTGCTCTGCGCCGCGTTCTACGGCGCCGTCACCTACGTGCCGCTCTTCCTCGCCGGGCAGCGCCACGCGCTGGAGATGCTCGCACGCTCCGAAAGGCGGGGATGCGCGCTGGGTGCAGCGGCGGCGCTGGTGCTCGACTGGCGGGCGATCCGCAACGTCGTCGATGCGGCCGCCCAGCGCTTCGGTGTTACGCTCACCCCGCCGGCGCTGCCTTCGATGCGCCAGACGATGGGCATGATGCAGACCATCGATTCGCCAGCGGTGGAAAGGGCGATGCTGTTCGGAGCCCAGCAACTGCTGATCCAGCATCGCGGCTTGTGGGATCTGCTCGAGGCCCGCTCGGGCGCAAGGGTCGACGCGCTGCTCTGAACCGGTCCTTCGGGCACCCGCACGGGGCTGGACAAGCGGCGCCATCGCACCCTATCGCCGGAAACAGCGGTTTTCCGGCGGGAGAGATTGGCGTGCGCTTCGAAGGTACCAGCAACTATGTGGCGACCGACGACCTGAAGGTGGCGGTCAACGCCGCCGTCACCCTTCGCCGGCCGCTGCTGGTGAAGGGGGAGCCCGGCACCGGCAAGACCGTCCTCGCGCACGAAATCGCGGCCGCGACCGGCGCGCCACTGATCCAGTGGCACATCAAGTCGACCACCAAGGCGCATCAGGGCCTGTACGAATATGATGCCGTCGCCCGGCTGCGCGACGGCCAACTGGGCGACGAGCGCGTTCACGACATCCGCAACTATATTCGCAAGGGCAAGCTGTGGGAGGCGTTCACGGCGCCGACCCTGCCGGTGCTGCTGATCGACGAGATCGACAAGGCCGACATCGAATTCCCGAACGACCTGCTGCAGGAACTCGATCGCATGTCGTTCGACGTCTACGAGACGGGCGAGACGGTTGCGGCGAAGGAGCGGCCGATCGTCGTCATCACCTCGAACAATGAGAAGGAACTGCCCGACGCCTTCCTGCGCCGCTGCTTCTTCCATTATATCAAGTTCCCCGACCGCGAGACGATGCAGGCGATCGTCGACGTCCACTTTCCCGGCATCCAGAAGACGCTGGTGTCGCGCGCGATGGACATCTTCTACGAGATCCGCGAGGTGCCGGGTCTGAAGAAGAAGCCGTCGACGAGCGAACTGCTCGACTGGCTCAAGCTGCTGCTGGTCGAGGACATGCCGCTCGAGGTGTTGCAGAATCGCGACCCGAAGAAGGCGATCCCCCCGCTGCATGGCGCGCTGCTCAAGAACGAGCAGGATATCATGCTGTTCGAGCGTCTCGCTTTCCTCGCCCGCCGTAGCGGCAACTGACGGGACGCGAGCCACGCGGTTTTCATCCGAAATGGATAGGTATTTTTCCGGGTCTGTCTCCGACTCGGTTGCTGCGTCAATTTCCCTCGTGAAGTCAGTCTGTTGCGAGGGCGTAGGCATATGGATCGACCGGACCGCGAAGCGTTCGACCTGCGGCACCCTGTGGCCGGGCGTTGGTTCGACATCGGCGCACAGGCTGGTAACGTGACCACCGACGATCTCCAGGGCCTGTGGACTCTGCGCTTCGGCCCCTTCGGCTGCCGCGACGACGAGACGCGCGGAGGGGTCGTCCATGTCGAAGGCGTTCGCATGGCCGGGGGGGACGGCCACGTCATCTTTCATGGTGGCTTCCGCCTCGACGACACCACCTTGCAGGCATCTCTGACGATCGTCCGCCACGGTTTCGGCGGCGGCTATCAGCGGATGTTCGGAACCAACGATCCCATTTTCCGGCTGGACGTGGTCGCCGAGGCGATCAGCAAGGATCTGTTCGAAGGCCGCATCGAACGACGCGGCGGCCCCGACATCCGCGTCGTCATGCGCCGCTTCGAACCCATGACGAATCGCAGCCAGATCGTCTGAGAGCGACGACATTGCATTGGTCCGCTCTCCACATTGGCCGCAGCCAGGCAAAAGGGGTTTAGAGCAGGCGAGGGTCGCCCGCCGGTTCAACGCTCAGCGTTCCGCCCGGCGTGGGACGCAGCAGTTGCTGCGCCGGCACTGATCCGTCGAGCCATCCCGCCCAGTCGGCGCGATCGAGCAGCACCACCTGCCGGCTATGATAGGGCGCTATGTCGGGTCCAGGCTCGCAGGTCAGCAGGGTGA
>JACXUW010000234.1 GCA_014763705.1 Micrococcales bacterium
GGCCGACCGCATCGCGGCGCTCATCGAGGGCTCCGGCTCGGCCGTGGCCGCCGAGATGCGCACCATGGACCAGCTCTCGGCCCGCTCGAACGCGGTCCTCGAGGAGCTCGCCGCGGCCACCGAGACCGAGTCCGCCGCCCGCGAGGAGGCCGACTCCGCCCGGGCCGACCTCGTCCGGCTCGAGGGGCGGCTGGCCACCGCCCGCGGCGTCGTCAAGGACTGGGTCTTCGACGTCTACTCGGGCGGGGGTGGCAACTCCGACATCGCCGGCATGTTCTCCGCCCTCGACGCCGACGACAGCCAGGTCAGCGACCCGCTCGGGGACCTGTCGTACCTCACCGACCAGCGCACCCGCGCCCTCCAGGAGGTCCGGGTCCTCACCGCGGAGCAGGTGCGCCTCACCGCCACCGCCGAGCAGGCCGAGGCCGAGGCCACCGACGCCCGGGCGCGCATCTCCGCCACCCACGCGAAGCTCGACGTGCTCATGCGCGACCAGCGCGCGAAGATCGGCCGGCTCCGGACGCTGCAGATGGCCGAGGTCGACAAGGCCGGCCCGATCGCCAACGCCCTCGTCGGCGCCCGCACCCCCCAGGCCCGCGCCGCGGCCGAGCGCCTGCGGGCGGCGCTGTCGACGGCGGTCATCGAGACGGCGCACGTCGGCAAGCCGTGCAGCGACGACACCGGCGACCACCCCAACGGGATGTTCCCGGACGCCGCGCTCTGCCCGGTGTGGAGCGCCCCCGGGGAGCGCCTCTCCCCCGCCGCCGCGGCCGCGTTCAACGCGATGAGCCAGGCGTACGCGGCCCAGACCGGCGCGCCGCTGTGCGTCACCGACTCCTACCGCTCCTACCCGGAGCAGGTGTCCGTCAAGGCGACCCGCGGCGCCTTCGCGGCCACCCCCGGCACCAGCCGGCACGGCCTCGGTCGGGCCGTCGACCTCTGCGGCGGCGTCGACGACTTCGGGTCGGCGGCCCACCACTGGATGCGCCAGAACGCCCCGCTCTACGGCTGGTTCCACCCCGGCTGGGCGGAGGCCGGGGGCTCGCTCCCGGAGCCCTGGCACTGGGAGTACGCGGGCTGACCACGGCCGCCCGGGCGGGGCGCGCGTGACGCGCTCGACCGAGTAGCGCGACCTACGGCGCGCACGGCCGGTCGTGTGGAACGCTTCGCGTCATGACGACGCAGTCGGAGGCGGTCGACGCCTACGCGGAGACCGCCCGCTACCACCGCCCCTGGTACTGGTACGACTGGGCGAACTCGGCGTTCGTCACCACGGTCGGCACGGTCCTCTTCGGGCCGTACCTCACCTCGGTCGCGAAGGAGGCCGCCTGCCCCGGCATCGCCGAGGGCGAGGTCTGCCGCACCGACCTGCACGTCGTGCCGGCCGCGGCCGGCCTGCCCGGGTGGGTCGCCACGCTGGCCTTCGTCGTCACCATCGGCCTGCTCGTCCTCCTCGTCGGCTCGGCCGTCGCCTTCGCCCGCGGTGCCCGGCTCCCGGTGCGCCCCTCGACCCTCGTGCCACCGCTCGCCGTCGCGGCGCTCGCCCTCGTCCTCACCGCTCCCCTCTCCCCCGGCTCGGTCGCCTCGTACACGGTGACCCTCTCGACCATCGCCTCGGCCGTCCTGCTCATCGCGGTCGGCGCGATCAGCGACCGCTCGCGTCGGCCGGCGCGGCTGCTCGGCCTCTTCGCCTGGGTCGGCTCGGCCGCGGCGTGCGGGCTGTTCTTCCTCGCCGGCACGAACTGGCGCTTCGGCGCGTCGATGATGATCATCGCCTCGATCAGCCTCGGCGCCTCGCTCGTCGTCTACGACTCGATCCTCTGCCGCATCGCCCGCCCGGACGACCGCGACAAGGTCTCGAGCCGGGGCTGGGCGCTCGGCTACCTCGGGGGCGGGCTCCTGCTCGCGGCCAACCTGGCGATCGTCGTCCAGCCGGACCTCGTCGGCGGCACGGCGATGGCGGTCCGGATCAGCATGCTGTCGGCGGGGCTCTGGTGGGCGGTCTTCACCCTCATCCCGGTCATCGGGCTGTGGAGCCTGCGCGGCACGGCGCGCGAGGACCTCGACGCGCCGCGGGCGGGGGTCGTGCGCGGCAGCCTGGCCCAGCTCGGTCACACCTTCCGGGACCTGCGCAGCTACCCGAACACGATGCTCTTCCTGCTCGCCTACCTCTTCTTCAACGACGGCATCCAGACCGTCATCTCCTCGAGCAGCATCTACGGGGCCGAGCAGCTCGGCTTCGAGAGCAGCCAGCTCATCACGCTGATCCTGCTCGTCCAGTTCGTCGCCTTCGGCGGGGCGCTGCTCTTCGGGGCCTTCGCCGCCCGCTGGGGGGCCTGGCGCACCATCCTGCGCAGCCTCGTCGCGTGGGCCGCGATCGTCGTCGCCGCCTTCTTCCTGCCGGCCAAGGCGTTCGTGCCGTTCGTCGTGCTCGGGGTGCTCATCGGCATCGTCCTCGGCGGCAGCCAGGCCCTCAGCCGCTCCCTCTTCTCCCAGCTCGTGCCGCGCTCGCGCGAGGCGGAGTTCTTCGCGCTCTACCAGGCGATGGAGCGGGGCACCTCCTGGCTCGGGGCCTTCCTCTTCGGCCTGGTCCACCAGCTGACCGACTCCTACCGTCCGGCGATCGTCGCGCTCATCGTGTTCTTCGGCCTGGGTTACCTCGTTCTCCGACGCGTCGACGTCCGAGCGGGCATCATCGACGCGGGGAACGAGCTGCCCCGCGTCGTCTGACCGGCCGTGTGATCCGTGTCACAACGTGCGAGGGCATCCGGGGCCGTGCGGAACAACGAACCCCGGGCGCACGTTCTCTCACCATTGACCCGACCGCGCTGACCCCGGTCGGGACATCAAGAACCCCCGGGAGACACCCATGGCAGAACGCAGCCTGCGCGGCAGCCGACTCGGCGCCCTGAGCATGGAGACGGACGACAACGTCGTCCCCTCCGAGCGCAACATCACGACCTACCTGTGCCCCAACGGGCACACCATCGAGCTCCCCTTCTCCGTGGAGGCCGACGTCCCCCCGACGTGGGAGTGCCGGTGCGGCGCGGTCGCGAAGCTCCAGGGCGGTGGTCCGGAGCCGGAGGGCAAGCCGGTCAAGCCGCAGCGCACCCACTGGGACATGCTGCTCGAGCGTCGCTCCATCCCCGAGCTCGAGGAGCTCCTCGAGGAGCGACTCACGCTCCTGCGCGCGTCGCGCGGCGAGAAGACCCGCAAGACCGCCTGACGCACCGGGCCTGCGAAGGACCCCGCGAGCGCCGGTCACCCCCGTGGTGGCCGGCGCTCCGTCGTGCGCGGGGACGTCACTCGACGACCTCGCCCCGGACGACGTCCGGCGGGCCGTCCCCGTTCCGTCCGCCTCCCCCGCCGCGCGGACCCGGCCAGTCGCCGAAGGGGCCGAGCAGGCGGCGGGCGACGGCCGCCTCGAGCCAGGCGCGGGTGATCGGGCGCGTCCACGGCAGGATGACGAGGAAGCCGACCACGTCGGTGACGAATCCGGGGGTGAGCAGGAGGGTGCCGCCGACGAGCACGAGCGCGGCGTCGGCGAGCTCGCGGCTCGGCATCGTCCCGCTGCGCAGCGCACCGCGCAGCGCGGCCCAGGCCCGGCCGCCCTCGCGCTTGACGATCCACGCCCCGAGCAGTGACTCGAGCAGGAGCAGCAGGAAGGTCGGCCACCCGCCGATCGCTCGCCCGACGAGGACGATGACGGCGATCTCGAGGAGCGGCACCACGAGGAGGGCGAGGAAGACGCCGCGCAGGACGAGCGCCCGGCGGCGCCCGCCGGGCCGGCGGTCTCCCGCGGCGGTCACAGGGTGTGCCACCGCTCCGGCCGCCGGACGAGCTCGCGTGCCTGGGCGGCACGGTGCCGGACGCCCCAGCCGGTGATCCGGCGCAGTGACTCGGTCATGATGTCGCGGCTCATCTTCGAGGCGCCGACCTCGCGCTCGACGAACGTGATCGGCACCTCGAGCACCGTGAGCCCGGCCCGGACCGCCCGCCAGGTGAGGTCGGTCTGGAAGCAGTAGCCCTGCGACGCGACGTCCTCCAGGCCCATCTCGCGCAGCGCGTCCGTGCGGTAGACCCGGAAGCCGGCCGTCGCGTCGTTGACCGGCATGCCGAGGAGGACCTTGACGTACAGGTTGCCGCCGACGGAGAGCGCCTTGCGGTGCAGCGGCCAGTTGACGACCTTGCCGCCCGGCACCCAGCGCGAGCCGATGACGGCGTCGGCGTGCTCGGCCGCCGCGAGGAGGGCCGGCAGGTGCTCGGGGCGGTGCGAGCCGTCGGCGTCCATCTCGACGACCGCGTCGTACCCCCGCTCGAGAGCCCAGCGGAAGCCGGCGAGGTAGGCGGCGCCGAGGCCTTCCTTGCCGGCCCGGTGGATGACGTGCACCTGCGGGTCGGCGGCGGCGAGCTCGTCCGCGACCGCGCCGGTGCCGTCCGGGGAGGCGTCGTCGAGGACGACGACGTCGGCGGCCGGGACCGCCGCGCGGACTCCGTGGACGGCCACGGGCAGGTTCTCGCGCTCGTTGTACGTCGGGATGAGCACGGCGACGCGCTCGAGCGACGGGCGGGTGGTGTCAGGCAACGGGGTGTTCCTCGGGGTGGCTGGGCTCTGGCGCCACCCTAACGCGCCGGCCGGAGCGGACCGACGCGAGGACGAGGAGGACGAACAGCGCCGTGGCGAGGACGACCGGGGCGTCGCCCAGCCGGTCCGAGGGGGTGGTCTCCGAGCGCAGCACGACCCGCTCGACGCCCTGTGCGGCGGTGAACAGCCCCGTCTTCCCGGTGACCGTGCCGTCGGGGGCGACGAAGCCGGAGACCCCGACGGTCGAGACGTGGACGACGCTGCGGCCGTGCTCGATGGCGCGGATCCGGGAGATGGCGAACTGCTGCTCGGACTCGTCGGTGTACCCGAAGGTCGCGTTGTTCGTCTGGACGAGGATGACGGAGTCGGTGCCGTCGGCCGCCGCGACGCTGTCGCGCATCAGGCCGTCGTAGGCGACCTCGAAGCAGATCGTCGGCAGGGCGGCGTAGGTGCCGCCCGCGGCGGGGACCCGGAAGACCCCGATGGTGTGCCCGGCGACGAAGTTCCCGGCCAGCTCGGCGGCCGGGGTGAACATCGCGAAGAACTCGCGGTGCGGGATGTACTCCGCGAACGGCACGGGGTGCAGCTTCGTGTACCGCTGCGGCGCACCGGAACCGGTGTAGAAGAGCGAGACGTTGGAGTTCGCGCCGGGCGGCTCGGCGAGCACCGCGCCGAGGACGAGCGGCACCCCGAGCCGCTGCTGCGCCTCGCGGATCTCGAGGTCGGCGTCCGCGTTGCGGAACGGGTCGATGTCCGAGGCGTTCTCGGGCCACACGACGAGCGAGAGGTCCTTCGGGGCACGCGCGGCGAGGGCCAGGGTGCCCTTGACGTGGTTGTCGAGCACGGCGCGGCGCTGGGCGTTGAAGTCGAGCCCGGCCTGGGGGACGTTCCCCTGGACCATCCCGACGACCTCGGTGCGCCCGTCGGTCGGCAGTGGCAGCAAGCCGGCGGCCAGCGG
>JACXUW010000235.1 GCA_014763705.1 Micrococcales bacterium
GGTGAGCAGCGAGACGAGCAGCGCCCGGACCAGCCGGCCTCGTCCGCGGCACGAGCGGGGCGACCGCGCGGCGGTGGTGAAGGAGGTACGCGGCGACGAGGACGGCAGCGACCGGCAGCAGGGCGTAGCCGAGCGGGCCGACGACCTCGCGCTCCGGCTGCGCCGCGGCGAAGGTGAGGACGACGCAGCCGAGGGCGCCGCCGACGAGCAGGGCCCCGAGCAGGTCGACCCGCCGGACCGTGGCCGAGCGGCCCCGAAGGGCGGCGGCGAGCGCGCCCACCGTGAGCCCGAGGGCGACGAGGCCGACGGGCGTCGCCAGCCGCGCGGTGGCGGTCCCGAAGGGGACGAACGGCACCCCGAGGGTCACGCTGGTCGCGAGCGGGGCCGGCGCCGCGAGCGCCAGCCAACCGGTCGCCGCCGCGAGGACCCCGAGGACGGCGGGGAGCGGCCGTGGTCGTGGCACCACTCCGCCGCCGGTGACGACGACCGCCGCCGCGAGCACCACCCCGGCCACCGCGCCGAGCCAGAAGATGGCCCGCCAGCCGGACAGAGCCAGGACGACGGCACCGAGGACCGGGCCGAGGACCGAGCCGAGCTCCTGGACCGCTCCGACGACGCCGAGCGGCACCCCGCGCCGACCGGCCGGCCGCAGGTCGGCGACGAGGGCCAGGGTCGCCGGCACGAGGCCCCCGCCGCCCGCGCCCTGGACCACCCGTCCGGTGACGAGCACCGGCAGCTCGACCGCCAGCGCGGTGATGGCGGACCCGACGACGAAGACGGCGAGGCAGGCGAGCAGCACGCGCCGCCGGTCGACGAGGTCGGCGACGCGTCCGACGAGGGGCAGCACGGCGACGTAGCCGAGGAGGAACCCCGACACGATGGGGGTGGCGCGCTGGAGGGAGTCGATGCCCACGCCGACGCCGCGCATCATGTCGGTCAGCGCGAGGACGACGACGTAGGTGTCGGCCGCCGCGAGCGCGACCGCGACGGACGCCGCGGCGAGCAGCGCCCTAGGGGCGGGCGATCTCAACAGCGCCGCCGTACTCGGTGAGGGTCAGCGTGTACGTGGAGTCGGTGCTGCCGAAGAACGGCCCGACGAGGGTCGCGGTGCGCAGCTGGTCGGCGGCGGTGAGCCCGTAGGTGACGCGGTAGCTGCCCGAGCCCTCACCGAGGTGGAACAACTCGGAGACCTGCTGTGCCGGAAGCGTTCCCGAGACCTGGGTGAGGACGTCGCGCCCGGCGCGGACCTGGCCGCCGACGGTCGGCGACGCGGTCTGCGGGAGCAGCGCGGCGATGCCCTTCGCCGGGTCGAAGAAGGTCGCGGGGTTGGGCGCGTTGAGGGTCGAGAGGTCGAAGGGCTCGAAGTCGGGGGTGAAGAGCTTGAGCCAGGCCTGCTCGCCGATGGCGACCACCTCGACCGTCGCGCCGACCCCCTTGACCGTCCCCGTGATGGTTCCCTTGAACTTCGGCTCGGTGTCGCTGACGACGCCGCGCCCGGTGGCAGCGGTGACGCCGTTCTCGATCTTCGGCACGTCGGTGCTCGTCAGCGCGAGGGCCACCGAGCCGGTCTTCGCCAGCGCGTCGTGGGCCGCCTGGAGCCGCTGGGCCGCGGTGCGGGTCGGGGACCCCGAGCCGCCGGAGCCGCCCGAGCACCCGGCGAGGACGAGGGCGGCGACGGCCGCGGCGACCGCGACGACGAGGGGGCGGCGGCGCATGCGTGCACGATAGCCGCTGCCCCACCGCCCCCGACGCAGGTCGCCGAGGTGCCGGACCGGTCAGCCGAGCTCGAGGTGGTCGCCGTCGTCGGCGAGCCCGACCCGCACCGTGTCGCCGTCCCGGACCTGGCCGGCGAGGAGGGCCGTCGCGAGCCGGTCGCCGATCTCGCGCTGGACGAGCCGGCGCAGCGGCCGGGCCCCGAAGGCCGGGTCGTACCCGGTCGCCGCGAGCCACGCCTTCGCCTCGTCGGTGACCTCGAGCGCGATGCGGCGGTCGTGCAGCCGAGTGGAGAGCGCCCGCACCTGGAGGTCGACGATGCGGCCGAGCTCCTCGCGGGAGAGCGGGTCGAAGACGACGACCTCGTCGAGCCGGTTGAGGAACTCGGGCTTGAACGCGCCGCGGACCGCCGACATCACGGCGTTGCGCCGCGCCTCGCGGTCGAGGGTCGGGTCGAGGAGGTACTGCGACCCGAGGTTGCTCGTCATGACGAGGATGACGTTGCGGAAGTCGACCGTGCGGCCCTGGCCGTCGGTGAGCCGGCCGTCGTCGAGGACCTGCAGGAGGATGTCGAAGGTCTCCGGGTGCGCCTTCTCGACCTCGTCGAGGAGCAGCACCGAGTACGGGCGCCGGCGCACCGCCTCGGTGAGCTGGCCGCCCTCCTCGTAGCCGACGTAACCGGGCGGGGCGCCGATGAGTCGGGCCACGGAATGCCGCTCGGAGTACTCCGACATGTCGAGGCGGACCATCGCCCGCTCGTCGTCGAAGAGGAAGTCGGCGAGCGACTTGGCGAGCTCGGTCTTGCCGACGCCGGTCGGGCCGAGGAAGAGGAAGGAACCGGTGGGGCGGTCGGGGTCGGCGATGCCTGCGCGGCTGCGGCGCACGGCGTCCGAGACGGCGCGGACCGCCTCGCCCTGCCCGATGAGCCGCGACCCGATGATCGACTCCATCGAGAGCAGCTTCTCCGTCTCGCCCTGGAGCAGGCGACCCGCGGGGATGCCGGTCCAGGCCGAGATGACCTCGGCGATGTCGTCGGCCCCGACCCGCTCCTTGACCATGAGGTCGGCTCCCCCGAGGGCGGACTCGGCCGCCTGCGCGGCCTCGACCTCGGTCTGCAGCGCGGGGATGTCGCCGTAGAGCAGCCGGGAGGCGCCCTCGTAGTCGCCCTCGCGCTGGAGCCGGTCGGCCTGGGTGCGCAGGTCGTCGAGCCGGGCCTTGAGGTCGCCGACCCGGTTGAGGCCCTCCTTCTCGGCCTCCCACCGTGCGTTGAGGGCGTCGAGCTCCTCGGTGGCGTCGGCGAGGTCGGCGCGCAGCCGCTCGAGGCGCTCCTGGGACGCCTCGTCGGTCTCGCGGCCGAGGTGCAGCTCCTCCATCTTCAGCCGGTCGACCTGGCGGCGCAGGACGTCGATCTCGACCGGGCTGGAGTCGATCTCCATCCGCAGCCGGGAGGCGGCCTCGTCGACGAGGTCGATCGCCTTGTCCGGCAGCTGGCGACCGGTGATGTACCGGTCGGACAGCGCGGCGGCCGCGACGAGCGCGGAGTCCTCGATCTCGACCTTGTGGTGCGCCTCGTAGCGCTCCTTGAGCCCGCGGAGGATGGCGATGGTGTCCTCGACCGAGGGCTCGCCGACGAAGACCTGCTGGAAGCGGCGCTCGAGCGCGGGGTCCTTCTCGATGTGCTCGCGGAACTCGTCGAGGGTCGTCGCGCCGACCAGCCGCAGCTCGCCGCGGGCGAGCATCGGCTTGAGCATGTTGCCCGCGTCCATCGCGGACTCTCCGGTGGCACCCGCACCGACGACGGTGTGCAGCTCGTCGATGAACGTGACGACCTGGCCGTCGCTGTTCTTGATCTCCTCGAGGACGGCCTTGAGGCGCTCCTCGAACTCGCCGCGGTACTTCGCGCCGGCGACCATCGCCCCGAGGTCGAGACTGACGAGTCGCTTGTCGCGCAACGACTCCGGGACGTCGCCGTCGACGATGCGTTGGGCCAGCCCCTCGACGACGGCGGTCTTGCCGACGCCGGGCTCGCCGATGAGGACCGGGTTGTTCTTCGTGCGCCGGGAGAGGACCTGGACGACGCGGCGGATCTCGGCGTCCCGGCCGATGACCGGGTCGAGCTTGCCGTCGCGGGCGGCCTGGGTGAGGTCCGTTCCGTACTGGGCCAGCGCCTCCCCGCCCTCGACCGGCGTCTCGGAGGTGACCGTGCGACCGCCGCGCAGCTCCTCGATGCGCCGCTCCATGTCGGCGGCCCCGCGCTTCTCGACGGCCGCGAGGTGGCCGGTCTCGGCGAGCGCGAGGAGGAGGAGGTCGAGGGCGAGGTAGCTGTCGCCCTTGGCCCGCATCAGGGTGTCGGCCTGCTGCAGCACCGCGAGGGCGTCGCGGCCGACGGTGGGCGGCTGGGCGGTGGACCCGCTCGTCGTCGGCAGCCCCCGCAGCCGGGCGTCGGCCTGGCCGAGCACGTGCGCCGCGCCGGTGCCGGCGGCGGTCAGCAGGGCGTCGGCGAGCGGGGTGTCGAGCCGGACGGCGGCGCTGGTCAGGTGGTCGGGGGTGACCTCGGCGTGGCCGGCGGTCTGCGCGGCGCGCTGGGCGAGGGCGAGGGTCTCGGCGACCTTCGTCGTCGGCTTGAGCTCCATCCGGGCTGTCTCCTGGTCGTGCGAGGGAACGGGCGTCACGAGGAGCAACGCCGACCAAAGTTGAGTGTATTCCGCTCAATGCTGCCTCGCTACACGGACGCGACGCACGTCACGGGCGGCTCCCCGTCAGCCGGCGGGCTCGGGGTCGTACCAGCCGCCGCGCTCCTCCGCGAGGGCGGCGAACCGGTCGCGCAGGCCCTCGGCGACCGGCCGGCTCTCGTCGACCACGTTCGCCTCGCGCACGTAGACGCCCCACTCGTGGTCCTCGGCGTCGTCTTCTCCCGCCAGCGCCTCGCGGACCACCCGCACGTCGTCGAAGCCGTCCTCGCGCAGCCCGTCGGCGACCTCCTCGGCGGTCTCGCGGTCCGGGAAGACGATGAGGTGCTCGGTCACCCGGCCAAGTATGGACGCGGGAGGCGCCGGCGCACCCCGGCCACGGGCTGCCGTCGCGGGATCCGGCTAGCGTCGTCCCATGAGCGCCGGCACCGCGACGACCTCGACCGCCCCGACCTCCGCCGACCGGCTGCGCCAGGTCGGGGTCACCCTGGCGGAGGTGTTCTGCGTCGTCGGCACGCTCGTCGGGGTCGGCGTCATCGGCACGCGCGTCGAGGAGTCCTCCGGCGGGGCGCTCGCGGCCGACGCGACCTACGTCGCCCCCGCCGGGCCCGCGTTCTCGATCTGGACCCCGATCTACCTCGGCCTGCTCGGGTACACGGTCTGGCAGTGGCTGCCCGCCCAGGCGACCGACCGCCGGCACCGGGCGACCGGATGGCTCGCCGCCGTCTCGATGGTGCTCAACGCGGTGTGGCTGCTCGTCACCCAGCAGGGCTGGCTGTGGGCGAGCGTCGTCGTCATCGTCGCGCTGCTCGGCACGCTCTTCGTCCTCGTCTCCCGCCTGGACGCCGCGCCGTCGTACGGCACGGCCGAGACGGTCCTCGTCGACGGCACCTTCGGTCTCTACCTCGGCTGGGTGTCGGTCGCGACCTTCGCCAACGTCGTCGCCACCCTCGCGGAGAGCGTCGACCTCGACGGGGCCGCGGGCGTCGTGCTCGCCCTCGTCGTCCTCGCGGTCGTCGCGGCGCTCGGCACGTGGCTGGCGCGCCGGCTGAGGGGGCGCTGGGCCG
>JACXUW010000236.1 GCA_014763705.1 Micrococcales bacterium
CACCCGCGCCGGAGGAGCTCGAGGACCTGCTCGACGCCCGCGACCGGCGTCAGGCCCGCGGGCGCAAAGCCGCCGGGCCCACCCGCGACCCGGTCGACGCCGCCGTGCCGGACGCGCCGGCGGTCGACGCGGCCCCGACCGACCCCGTGGACGGCTGACGTGGTCCGCGTCCTCGACCAGCTGCCGCTCGACGACGTCGCGACCGGCGTGCTCACGGGCACCGTCGGTGAGCCGAGCCTCGCGGCCGCGGGGCGGTCGCGCTACGTCACCGGCAACTGGTACGCGAGCCGGTCCGGAGACGCGGGTGCGACCTGGCAGGTCATCGACCCGTTCACCGAGATGGCCTCTCCCCGAGGGCGGTTCTGCTGCGACCAGGTGGTGCTGCGGGTGGCCGGTCGGTACGTCTGGTACCTGCAGTACGAGGCGAGCGGGGGCACGAACATCGGCCGGGTCGCGGTGAGCCGCACTGCCCGCCCGGGCTCGTGGCGCTCGTGGGACCTGGCCCCCGCCGACCTCAGCCCGGCCTGGAGCGGGCTGTGGTTCGACTACCCCGACCTCGCCGTCACCGACCGGCACCTGTGGCTCAGCTCCAACCTCTACGACGCGGCGGACCGCTGGAAGCGCGCCGTGGTCGTCCGGTGGCCGCTCACCGACCTCGGTGGGGACGGCAGGCTGCACCGTGAGCACTGGACCACGACCGCCGCCGGCTCGCTGAAGCTCGTCTCCGGGGCCGGCGACACGATGTGGTTCGCGAGCTCGGACCAGCCCCGGCGCCGGCTGCGGGTCTTCGCGTGGAAGGACGGCACGGCCGACGTCACGGCCTGGGACGTCCCGGTCACCGCCTGGGACGCCGCGGACTACACCTCGCTCACGCCCGGCAACGGACACTGGCTCGAGGCCCGGTGCGACGACCGCGTCACCGCGGGCTGGCGGGCCGGCGGCCGGCTCGGCTTCCACTGGACCGCGGGGCGGATGGCCGGCCGCCCGCACCCCTTCGTCCGCAGCGTCGTCCTCGACGAGGCGAGCCTCGGTGTCGTCGCCGAGCCGGACCTGTGGAGCGCGTCGGCCGCGTGGGCCTACCCCGGCGCCGCCGTCAGCCGGTCGGGCCGGGTCGGGTTCGCCGCGTACACGGCCGGCCCGACCCATCCCGCGCTCGCCGTCGGCCGGGTGCTCGAGGGGCGCCCGTGGACCTGGGACATGGCGGTCGCCGCCACCTCGACGCACGCCCCGGCGACCGGTGCGTGGGGGGACTACCTCACGGTGCGGCCGCACCCGACCCGCACCGCGGCCTGGCTGGCCGTCGGCTGCACGCTGCAGGGCGGGTCGGACCGCCGCTTCGTCGAGCCGCGGGTGGTGGCGTTCTCGGCCTGACGGCCCCCCGACCCGGCCTACGCCTCGAGCCGCTCGACGTGCCGGAGCACGCCCACCGCCGCGTCGGCGAACCGCCCCGGTGCCGCACCCGCGTCGCTCCCACGAGCCACCGCTCGCGCCCGCGGGCCGAGCTCCACCGCGGAGGCGACGGCCTGCCGCAGGCGCTCGGCGGTGAGACGTCGCGGTGGGAGCACCACTCCCACGCCGGCCTGCTGCACCCGTCGGGCGATCTCGGGCTGGTCCCGCCCGAAGGGGGTCACGACGAGGGGCACCCCGGCGTGCACGGCGCGGTTCACGATGCCCATGCCGCCGTGGCAGACCACGGCGGTGCACTCCGGCAGGACGTGGCCGTGCGGGACGAACCGCTCGAGCCGGACGTTGGCGGGCAGCCGGCCGGCCAGCCCCGCGTCGTCGGCGCCGCCGAGGGTCAGCAGGACCCGGACCGGCTCGTCGGCGAGCGCCTCGGCCGCGACCTCGGCGAGCCGCTGGTCGCCCTGGGAGTCGGTGGAGCAGGTGACGAGGACCCACGGGTCCCCGGGCTCGTCGAGGTAGGCGGGACGCGGCGCAGGCACGTCCCACGGCTGGGCGCCGACGAGGTGGACGTGGTCCGGCAGGGCGCTGCGCTCGTACTCCAGCGGCGCCGACGTCAGGGCGATGATCGGGTGGCGACCGTCGTACAGGTCGAGCGCGGAGCGCCACTCCTCGAGCCCGGACTCGCGCCGCAGCGCGTTGAGCCCGGGAGGATCGCGCGCCCGAAGGCCCGCTCGACCATCGCCCACCCGACCCGGTCTCGGACGCGCCCGAGCGGCCCTCGGGCCGGCCGCAGCCCGAGCCCGTAGGGCGGGATGCCGCGCTCCGGGATCGGCACCACCGACGGGAGCACCGTGGCGCGCGGCAGTCCGGCGGCCTCCGCGCGCAGCTGGGCGCCGTAGGCGTTGATGTCGACGAGGACGGCGTCGGGGGCCAGGGCGCGGACGGCGTCGTCGAAGTCGGGGCCGTCGTGGCGGGCCCGCGCGAGGAGGTCCGCCTGACCCGTGCGCAGGCGTTCGCCGTTGGATCCGGCCCGGAAGTCCGTGATCGGGATGTCGAGGACGTCGGGCGCGATGGCGGAGGCCTCGAGGCCGACGGACTCCAGCACGGGGACGAGGTCGGGCAGGGCCCGCACGTGGACGCCGTGGCCGCGCCGCTGCAGCTCCAGCAGCCCGGGTATCAGGGGCACGGTGTGCCCGACGGCCGGGGAGGTGTAGACGAGGAATCGGGACACGGTGGTTCTCCTGACGAGGTGGGGCGCCGCCCGTGGTCCGGGCGGCGACATTTGATGAGTATGAGGACCAATTGGATTTTGTCAAGTACTATTGAATGACTCGCCCACCCAGCCAAGGAGGTCCGCGTGCCGCGGCGCTACGACATGTCGGCTCGTGAAGAAGCGCGTCGCCGCACCCGCGAGGCCATCCTCGACGCGGCGGTCGAGCTGTTCACCGCCGCGCCCTACGAGGAGGTCACGCTGGCCGACGTCGCCGCCTCGGCCGGCGTGTCGACCCAGACCGTCCTCAACCACTTCGAGAACAAGCCGGGCCTGTACCTCAGCGGCGTGACCGAGCGCCTCGGGCCCGTCGTGGAGCAGCTGCGCAGCGGCGCCGTCGCGGGCGACGTCGACTCCGTGGTGGCCGCCGTCCTGCGCGACTACGAGACGACCGGCGACGGCACCTTCCGGACCATCGAGCTGGTCGAGCGGCTCCCCGAGCTGCGTCCCGTGCTCCGGCTCGGGGACGAGCACCACCGCGGCTGGGTCCGCGAGGTGCTGGCTCCGCGGCTGGACCGCCTTCCCCCACGGGAGCGGGAGCGAGCCCTCGCCCTGGCCGTCGTCGTCCTCGACGTGCGCACCTGGCAGCACCTGCGGCGGGTGCAGGGCCTGGGCACCGACACCTGCCAGGACCACCTGGGCCACCTGCTGGAGGCCGTGCTCACCGGGTGACGCCCGGCGCAGGGGTCAGCCGGTGAACTTGTCGCGGGTCCGTCGCATGTCGGAGGCGTCCGCCTCGTGCGACTCCTCCGGGGTGGGCGCGGTGCCGCCGAGCCGGGCCGGCAGGTAGCGCCGCTCGTCGCCGACGAGCTCGGGGTAGGCGGCCTGCTGGGCGTCGAGCTGGGCCTGCATCGCGGCCTTGACCCGCGCGGTGGCCTCGGCGACGTCCTCGCGCCGGCCGACCTCGATCGGCTCGCCGACCGCGATGTGCACCGGGATGTGCGCCCGGCCCATCCGCTTCGGCAGGTCCTTGGTCCACACCCGGTGCCCGCCCCAGATGGTCACCGGCAGCACGGGGACCCCGGCGACCTGCGCCATCTTCACGGCGCCCGGCTTGAACTCCTTGAGCTCGAACGAGCGCGACATCGTCGCCTCGGGGAAGACGCCGACGATCTCCCCGTCCTTGAGCGCGCGGACGGCGTCCTTGAACGCCTGACCGCCCTGGTGGCGGTCGACCGGGATGTGGCGCATGCCGCGCATCAGCGGCCCGGACACCCGGTGGGCGAAGATCGACTGCTTGGCCATGAACCGCACGTAGCGGCGGTGCGGCCAGGCCGGCAGCCCCGCGTACATGAAGTCGAGGTACGAGGTGTGGTTGATCGCCATGACGGCGCCACCCTCTCGCGGCACGTTCTCGGTGCCGGTCATGGTGAACTGCGTGCCCTGCAACCGGAAGAGCGTCTTGGCCGCGTGGATCACGGGCCGGTACACGGGCTCCATGCCCGCAGCCTAGGTCAGTCGTGCCGCGGAGGCTGCCACGCGGTCTGGAAGACCTGGTCGCCGAGGTCGCGCGAGACGATCCGGGCCCGGCCGGGCGGCTGGACCGACGCCTTGACCCGGCCGATGAGCATCCCCTCGTCCGGACTGCCGGACAGCAGGACCCCGGGCGCCCCCAGGTCGCGCAGGCCCTGGAGCACGGGCTCGAAGAGCGCCCGCGACGCGCCACCGGAGCGCCGGGTGACCACGAGGTGCAGGCCGACGTCGCCGGCCTGCGCGAGCAGCGGCACGAGCGGCCGCAGCGGCGAGCCGGACGAGGTGACGACGAGGTCGTAGTCGTCGACGAGGAAGAAGACCTCGGCACCGCTCCACCACGACCGGGCGCGCAGCTGCTCGGGCGTGACGTCCGGGCCCGGCAGCCGCGAGCGGAGGAACTCGGTGATGCCCTCGACGGCCGCGACCGTCTGCTCCTCGGTCGTCAGGTACTCGCCGAGGTGTGCCTCGGGCAGCTCGCCGAGCAGGCCCCGGCGGTAGTCGACGACGAACAGCTTCGCCTGGTCCGGGGTGTGGAGGCGCGCCACCTCGTGGGCGACGGTGCGCAGGAAGCCGGTCTTGCCGCTGTCGCCGTCACCGAGGAGGTAGAGGTGCGGGTCCTCGGCGAGGTCGAGGCCGATCGGGGCGAGGCTCGCCTCGTCGACGCCGAGGAGCAGCCGGCGCTCCTCCGGCCCGGCGAGCTCGCGGACGGCGTCGAGGGTGATCTCCTCGGGCAGCAGCCGCAGCTTCGGACCTCGCGGCCCCTGCCAGGCCGCGTTGACGCGGGCGACGAGGTCCTCGACGCCGTCGCCGAGGTCGTCGACGCTGCCCCGGTCGTCGACCCGCGGGATGCCGCCGAGGAAGTGGTGCTTGGTCGTCGTCAGACCTCGACCCGGCCGGCCCTTCGGCACGTTGCCGGCGAGCCGGCGGTCGACCTCGGAGTCGGTGGGGTCGCCGAGCCGCAGCTCGACGCGGGTCCCGAGGACGTCGCGGATCTGGTTGCGGAAGTCCATCCAGCGGGAGGTGGTGAGGACGACGTGGACGCCGAAGGTCAGGCCGCGACCGGCGAGCTCGGTGATCTGCGGCTCGAGCTCCTCGAACTCGGCGCGCACGGTGGGCCAGCCGTCGACGACGAGGAAGACGTCGCCGTAGCCGTCGTCGACCCGGCCCTCGGCCCGCCGCCGGCGGTAGGTCTCGATGGAGTCGATGCCGTTGGCCCGGAAGTAGCTCTCGCGGGCGTCGACGATGCCGCGGATCTCGGCGACCAGCCGGCGCACCACCTCGGGCTCGCTGCGGTTGGCCACCCCGGCGA
>JACXUW010000695.1 GCA_014763705.1 Micrococcales bacterium
ACGTCGTCAAGGCGATCGCCTGTGGCGCCGAGCATCACGGCGTCGGCGCCACAGGCGATCGCCTTGACGACGTCGCCACTCGTGCCGACGCCGCCGTCGGCGATGACGTGGACGTAGCGGCCACCGGACTCGTCGAGGTAGTCGCGCCGGGCGGCGGCGACGTCGGCGATCGCGGAGGCCATCGGGGCGTGGATGCCGAGGGTCACCCGCGTCGTGTGCGCGGCCCCGCCGCCGAACCCGACGAGGACCCCGGCGGCGCCGGTGCGCATCAGGTGCAGCGCAGCGGAGTACGACGCCGCACCGCCGACGATGACCGGCACGTCGAGCTCGTAGATGAACCGCTTGAGGTTGAGGGGCTCGGCCCGGCCGGAGACGTGCTCGGCCGAGACCGTCGTGCCGCGGATGACGAAGAGGTCGACGCCGGCGTCGACGACGGTCTTCCACAGCTGCTGGGTGCGCTGCGGGGTCAGCGCGCCGGCGACCGTGACGCCGGCCGCCCGGATCTCGCGCAGACGCTCGGTGACGAGCTCGGGCTGGATCTCGGCGCGGTAGATCTCCTGCATCCGTTGCGTCGCGAGCGCGGGGTCGAGCGTGGCGATCTCGGCGAGCAGCGGGGCGGGGTCGTCGTAGCGGGTCCACAGGCCCTCGAGGTCGAGGACCGGCAGCCCCCCGTGCTGCCCGAAGGCGATGGCGGACTCCGGCGACATCACGGAGTCCATCGGGGCCGCGATGACCGGCAGGTCGAAGTGGTAGGCGTCGATCTGCCAGCCGGTCGACACCTCCTGCGGGTCGCGCGTGCGCCGCGAGGGCACGATGGCGATGTCGTCGAAGGAGTAGGCGCGGCGACCGCGCTTTCCACGGCCGATCTCGATCTCGGTCACCCGCGCAGCCTACCGACGCCCGGGTCGTCCGTTCGGCCGACCTCCGCGCGCCCGGGAAGAGGCGGGAACCGAAAAACGTTTCCGGGCTGTCGGACCCCTCCGGCAGACTTCTCCCGGCATCGTCGCCACCCCGCTCGCCCGGGCCCGCGACGTGCCGGACCCACCGGCGCGGACCCCCGCCCAGACCAC
>JACXUW010000237.1 GCA_014763705.1 Micrococcales bacterium
GCTACGCGGCGGGCCGGCGCGCGCGGCCCGCCGCGTAGCATCGCCCGAATGGCCCTCACCGACCTCTCCCGCTGCTCGGCGGCGGCCCGGCACCGGCGCGAGCCCCTCGGGGGGTCCGCTCCGGTCGCGAGCCGCTGGCTCCTCGTCGAGCACCCCGGGCCGTGGGCCAGGCAGCCGCTCGAGACCCCGCCGTTCCTCGGCCGGCTGGGCGAGGAGATCGAGTCCACCTGCGCCTCCTTCGGCGGCCGCGCCCTCCTCGTGCGCCGCCAGGGCCGGCGCGGGACCGACCCAGGGGAGCGCCACTGGTTCGCCGTCGACACGGTGCGCCGCACCTGGCTGCGCGGCACCTGGCGCACCGCCGAGGACGTCCTGGCGGCCGCCCGAGCCCTCGGGACACCGTTGAGCGCCAGCGACACCGACGCCGAGCCGATGCTGCTCGTGTGCACCCAGGGCACCCGCGACGCGTGCTGTGCCGTGCGGGGGCGGCCGATCGTCGCCGGCCTCGCGCGCGAGTGGCCCGAGGAGGTCTGGGAGTGCACCCACCTCGGGGGCCACCGGTTCTCGGGCACGCTGCTCGCCCTCCCCGACGGCGCCTGCTACGGCTACCTCGACGCCGAGACCGTGACGCCTCTCGTCGCCGACCACCTGGCCGGCCGGGTCGACGGCCGCCACCTGCGGGGGGTCACCCGCTGGGAGCCCGCCGTGCAGGCCGCGCTGGCCCGCGTGCTCGCCGACCACGGACCGGCCGGGCTCGCCGACGTCGTCCCCGGCCGTGTGGACTCCGAGGGCGACGTGACCCGCGTCGAGGTGCTCGGCTCCGGGCCGGTCCCCGACCGCGTCCTCGTCGAGGTCCGTTCCGAGCAGGTCTCGGACTGGAGCCTCAGCTGCGGTGCCGGACCGAAACCCGCCGTCGTGCGACGCACCGAGGTCCTCGACGCGCGATGACCCCGGTCAGGACGACGACGCGGACGAGGAGGGCACGTCCTCGATGGACGGCTCGACACGGGTGTCGGCGGGCTTCTCGCAGGTGCGCTTCGGGTCCGCCGCCCGGGTGTCGATCCGGCTGCCGTTGATGATCGACACGTCGTCGTAGGCCGGCCGCCCCTCGATGACGTCGCGGAAGCGGTAGCGCGTGAGGGACGACAGCCGGCAGTCGGTGCCGAAGGTCAGCACGTCGAACGAGGAGGGCTGGCCGACCAGCTCCTCGCCGTCGCCGGCGCTGAGGAAGTGGCTGAACGGGCCGCCGCCGGTGAACGTGCCGACCTGGATCCGGTTGCCCTCGAGGTCGGTCGAGTGCATGTGCCCGTTGAGCAGGATCCCGCCGGCGAGCCCGGAGACGGCCCACGGCTCGTGGCTGACGACGACGTCGGGCGGCGTGCGTCCCTCGAACGCCTTCTCGAAGGCGTCGCGCGCCGGCAGCTGCTTGGCCCGCGAGCCGGTGCCGGAGTCGCCGAACCAGCGCGGGTCGTTGAACCCGGCGATGGTCACGCCCGCGACGGTCACCTCGCGGTACCCGGCGTCGCCGGGCGGCTGGAGCAGCACGACGTTGGGGATCTTCCCCATCCGGCTGAGCACGGCCGTGTCCGTGGCGCTCATGGCGTCGTGGTTGCCGCGCACGAACACGTACGGCACGCCGAGCGACTGGATGCCGGCGAACATCCCGGCGGCCTCGCCCTCCTGCACGGTGCCGAAGTTCACGAGGTCGCCGGAGTCGATGACGAGGTCGATGCTCTCGGTCTCGATGACGGACTTCATGAGCGAGTACTGGTTGCCGCCGTGGATGTCGCTGACGAAGAGGACGCGCAGCGCGGGGGTCGACTCGAGCGACCCGGCGGCGTACTTCTGCTGGAGGGCCGTCGAGAGCGCCAGCAGGTTGCGGACGTACGGGGTGACCTGGCTCGCCCGGCTCTCGACGTCGTCGAGCAGGCCGGCGTTGCGCTGGAAGGTGCCGAGGACGTCGGTGGCGCGCAGCGAGGTCTGCCGGCTCGGCTGGTAGGTCGTCCACAGCGAGGCGGCGGTGCCGACCGTGGCGACGGTCCAGGCCACCACCGACGCGACGACGAGCACGTGCGGTGGCCGGCGGCGGCGGGCCATCACGTAGACCCCGAGGACGAGCAGGACGAGGACCAGGGCGCCGATCCCGAAGCGCAGGACGACGTCGAGGGCGACGTCGCGGATGGCCGAGTTCAGCTCCTCGGGCCCCGGGCGCAGGCTCGCGAGGCTCACCGTCGGACGCGAGAGGACGTCGGTGATGCTCGCCTTGACCTGGGGCACCGTGCGCACCCCGGGGGCGAGGCCCGAGAACGTGACCCGCACGTCGCCGAAGGTCGTCTCGGCGGCGAGCTCGCCGAGCCGGGCGGGGGCGGCGTCGAGGGTGACGGAGGCCCGGTAGGTGCGCGTCTCGGCTGTGGCGGGGGCGACGGTCGTGGCGGCGATGCCCGCGGCGAAGCAGGCCCCGACCAGCAGCACGGTGCCGAGGGCGTGGCGCAGGCGGTGCGACCCGATGCGGTGGCCGGCGCTCCACCAGAGCCCGACCGCGGTGACGAGCGGCCAGAGGGCGGTGGCCCCGGCGACGAGCCGCTCGTGGAGCCCGAACGCGCTCCCCCCGATCCCGACGCCCAGCGAGGCGACGGCGGCGAGCAGCACGGCGGCGGCCGGCCACGCGACGCGCGGGCGGAGGACCGGGGGCCGGTCCGGGCCGGCGGCGAGGGCCGGCCACACCGCGAGGAGGAGGAAGGAGAGCGACGCGACGGCCGTGTGCACGACCGAGGACTCGTCGCGGGACGGCAGCGGGACGCAGGCGACGGCCACGGTGGCCAGGCCGCCGAGGCCGAGGGCGACCCGACCCCACCGGCGGGCCGCCCCGAGCGCCCAGGCGGTGACGAGGTGGCCGACCCCGGTGAGGACGAGCGCGGTGGTCATTACCCAGCGGTGCGGCGTGGCGAGCGAGGCGAGCGCGCTGATCGACTCGGCCCGCTCGTCGAAGCCCGGCCCGACGAGGTTCGCCGCCCAGCTCCACCCGCCGACCAGCGCGACCAGCGTCGCGGCGGCGCTGGCGACGGCGGTCCGGGGGTGTCCGGCGGGGCGGGCCATGGCGACCACCCTAGGTCGGGCACCTGCGGGCCCGGGCCGGGTCCCACGACCTAGGGTGGCCGTGTGCCCGGCACCCCTTCGCTCCCGGACGTCCTCGCCCGCCCGTTCGCCGCGGTGCTGCTCGACATGGACGGCACCCTCGTCGACTCCACGCCCTCGGTCGTCCGCTCGTGGCTGCGCTGGTGCGGGGAGTACGGCGTCGACCCGGCCCGGCTGGCCGGCCAGCACGGCGTCACCGCGCGCAACCTCATCGCCGGGCTGCTGCCGGCCGAGCAGGGCGAGGAGGCCTTCCGGCGGATCGAGCGGCTCGAGGTCGAGGACGTCGAGGGCACGACCCTCCTGCCGGGCGCGCACGACCTGCTCGTCGCCCTCCGCGACGCCGGCGTGCCGACGGCCATCGTCACCTCATCGAGCGGCCCGCTGGCCGAGGCCCGGCTCGGCGCCACCGCGCTGCCGCACCCGGAGGTCGTCGTGACCGCCGACGACGTCGTGCGCGGCAAGCCCTTCCCCGACCCGTGGCTGCTCGGGGCCGAGCGGCTCGGGGTCGCCCCGGCCGACTGCCTCGTCGTCGAGGACGCCGTGGCGGGGCTGCGGGCGGCCCGAGACGCGGGGTGCGGTGGCCTCGTCGCCGTCACGACGACGACCGACCGCGCCGACCTCGCGGAGGTCGCCGACCTCGTCGTCGGCTCGGTCGCCGACCTGCGGGTCGACCTCTCCGGAGGGCAGGCCCGTCTCACCGGTGCCGCCGGGACCTCCCCGGGTGGGCCGCCCACCGCCTAGGGTGCATCTCGTGGATGCCGACGTCGTGGTCGTGGGAGCCGGGCTGGCCGGCCTCGTCGCCGCGTGCGAGGTCGCCGACCGGGGTGGTGCGGTCGTGCTCCTCGACCAGGAGTCGGAGGCCGACCTCGGCGGTCAGGCGTGGTGGAGCTTCGGCGGGCTGTTCCTCGTCGACTCGCCCGAGCAGCGGCGGATGGGGATCCGCGACTCGGTCGACCTCGCGTGGCAGGACTGGCAGGGCACCGCCGGCTGGGACCGGCTGACCGCCCCCGACGGCGGGCCCGGTCCGGACCACTGGGGGCGCGAGTGGGCCCGCAGCTACGTCGACTGGGCGGCCGGCGAGAAGCGCGACTGGCTCCGAGCGCAGGGCGTCTCGTTCTTCCCGGTCGTCGGCTGGGCCGAACGGGGCGACGGGACGAGCGGGGGCCACGGCAACTCAGTCCCCCGGTTCCACATCCCGTGGGGCACCGGCACGGGGGTCGTCGCACCGTTCGAGCGGCGGATCCGCGAGCACATGGCCGGCGGCCGCGTCGTCTACCTGCCGCGGCACCGGGTCGACGAGCTGGTCACGACCGGCGGCGTCGTCAGCGGCGTGCGCGGTTCCGTTCTCGCCGAGGACGACTCGCCTCGAGGAGTGGCGAGCAGCCGGGAGGTCGTCGGGTCGTTCGAGTACGGCGCGCAGGCCGTGCTCGTGGCCTCCGGAGGCATCGGCGGCAACCACGACCTGGTGCGGGCGAACTGGCCCGAGCGGCTCGGCACGCCGCCGGCGACGATGCTCACCGGCGTCCCCGCGTACGTCGACGGCCGGATGCTCGGCATCACCGAGGCGGCCGGGGGCACGGTCGTCAACCGCGACCGGATGTGGCACTACGTCGAGGGCGTGCGCAACTGGGACCCGGTGTGGCCCGGGCACGCCATCCGCATCCTCCCCGGCCCGAGCTCGCTCTGGTTCGACGCCCGCGGCGACCGGCTGCCCAGCCCCTACCTGCCCGGCTTCGACACGCTCGGCACGCTGGACCACCTGCGGCACACCGGGTTCGACCACTCGTGGTTCGTCCTCAACCGCTCGCTCGTCGGCAAGGAGTTCGCGTTGTCGGGGTCGGAGCAGAACCTCGACCTCACCGAGCGCCGGTACCGCGACGTCCTCCGTCGCCCGGTCACGCCGGTGCCACCGGCCGTCCAGGCGTTCCTCGAGCACGGCGAGGACTGGCTGACCGCCGACACCATCGGCGGGCTCGTCGCGCGGATGAACGAGCTCGAGCCGGACACCCCGATCGACCCGGCGCACCTCGAGCGGCAGGTCGTCGAGCGCGACCGGCAGGTCGACAACCCGTTCACCAAGGACGCCCAGGTCGCGGCCATCCGCGTCGCGCGGCGCTACCGCGGGGACCGGCTGACCAAGCGCGCCTTCCCGCCCCACCGCATCCTCGACCCGAAGCACGGACCCCTCGTGGCCGTCCGGCTGCGGGTCCTGTCCCGCAAGACGCTCGGCGGCCTGCACACCGACCTCGGTGGTCGGGTCCTCGGCGCGGACGGGACGCCGGTGCCGGGGCTGTACGCGGCGGGGGAGGTGTCGGGCTTCGGC
>JACXUW010000238.1 GCA_014763705.1 Micrococcales bacterium
TCGGCCTCCTCCTCGCCCTCGTCACCGCGGCGCCGCGTCTCCTCGTCCGCCCGTACTCGCGGACGGCGTCGGGCGGTCGGCGATGAGCGCCCCGACGCTGCGCCTCGGCCGGCTGGACCCGGCCCGGTTCGTCGTCGGGCTCGCCGTTGTCGGCGGCGCCGTCACGGTCGTCGGCGTTACCGTCGCCACGTCGCGCCAGGGTCCGGTCACCGCCGGTCTGCCCGACGCCGGACCGCTCACCGGCCTGGTGGGTGCGGCGGCCCGGATGGTCACCCGGCTCGCCGCGGTCGTCGCCGTCGGCGGGCTGCTCGTGCCGGCGTGGCTCGTGACCGCGGGAGACGTCCCGTCGCGGTGCGCCCGCGCCGTCCGAGCGGCCGCGTGGACGTGGGTCGGCGGGTGCGTCGTCAGCATGCTCGCGGCGAGCGCCCAGGCCCTCGCCGTCCCGCTGCCGCGGGCGGCCGTCGTGCCGCGGGTGTGGGCCTTCGTCGCCGGCCTCGACGAGGGCCGGGCCCTCATGGCCACCGCGGTGCTCGCGGCCCTCGTCGCCTCGGGGACCCGGCTCGCCCGGACCGCCGGTGACCACCTCGTCCTCCTCGGCGTGGCCCTCCTGGCGATCCTCCCCACGGCCATGACGGGGCACGCGGCGACCGCGGCCCTGCACGTCGCGGTGAGCGCCGGGACGGCTGTGCACGTCCTCGCCGCCCTGCTGTGGGTCGGGGGGCTCGTCGGCCTCGGGCTGCTCGGTCGTGCGGCCGGGCTCGTGCCCGCGGTCTCCCGGTTCTCCGGACTGGCCCTCGCCGCCGTGCTCGCCGTCACCCTGAGCGGGCTGCTCTCCGCCTGGTGGCGGCTCGGGGCGGACCCGGCGGCCTGGCGGTCGGGCTACGGCGCCCTCGTCGTGGCCAAGACGGGCCTGCTCGTCGTGCTCGCCGCTCTCGGCGCCGTCCACCGCCGCCACACCCTGCCCGCGCTCCGCCGAGGGTCGGCCCGCGCGTGGTGGCAGGTCATGGCCATCGAGACGGCCGTCATGGGCGCCACGCTCGGGGTGGCGGTGGCGCTCGGCCGCACCGCCACCCCCACGCGCCGCGGTGTCGTCGCGCTCCCCCATGGCGGCGTGACCACGGTCGACCGCTACCTCCCGGAGCCGACCGTCCTACGGCTCGTCGTCGAGCCGCAGGGGTCGGCCACCGCGGTCGTCACCCTCACCGTCGGGCTGCTGCTCGTCGGCCTCGCGGTGAGCCAGTCAACGGCCCCGCGGCGCGACGTGCTGCGGGGTGCCGGCCTGGGCCTGGCGTCCGTCGCCGTCCTGGGCTGGCTCCTGCTCGGCGGGCCCGGTGCGTACGGCAGCGCGGTCCTCCTCATGCACGGGGCGCAGCTGGTCCTCGCGGCGGCGCTCGTCCCGCCGCTCGCCGTCGCGGCCGCCCGGGTCCTGGCCCCGGCCGCGTCCCCCGCCCCCCGGGCCGGCGTCGCCGACGCAGTGCTGGCCTTCGCCGCCCTCTGCCTCGTCGTGTACGGGACGCCGCTGCTCCGGCTGTCGCTGTCGAGCGAGGCGGTGCACACCACCGTGGTCGTCGCCGCCGCGCTCGCCGGGCTGCCGGTCGCCCGACGCGTCCGCGGGGCCGATCGACGGCTCGGCGTCCTCCTGCTCCTCGGGGTCGGCCTCGCCCTGCTCGTGGTCCTCGCCCGCTGGCCCGGGTCGTTCGCACCCGACTGGTTCAACGACCTGCCGCTCGACTGGGCCGACCCGGTCCGGGGAACCGGCGTCAGCGAGCGCGCGGGCTGACCCGCACGGTGAGGCTGCGGAACCGCCCGACGACGAGCACGACCAGCCCCAGGAGGGTGAGCACGCCGCAGCCGGCGAAGACACCGGCGTAGCCGAGGGCGCTCGTGCCGCCGACCGCGATGACCGGCCCGGCGACGATGGCGCCGACCCGGGTGGTGTTCATGAAGAGCGAGCTGGCCAGGCCCGGGCGGCCGAGGACGTCCTGGAAGAGCGTGAGCCCCACGCCCGACATCGTCGCGATGAACACCGCGTTCGGCAGCTGCCCGACGACGAGCACCACCGGCGAGGCGGCGAGGGTGACCAGCGCGTAGTAGAGCAGGCCGGCGAGGCAGCCAACCGCCACCACGCGACGCGGGCCGAGCCGGGTCGTCACCCGACCGAGGACGACGAGGATCGGGATCTCGAGAGCCGCGCAGGTGCCGAGCGCCACACCGCTCCACTCGAGGTCGAGCCCGAGCTCACCGGTGACGAGCAGGGGCAGCGCCGAGACGGCGGCCTGCAGCGCGGCGCCGAGCGCGACGAACGTCGCGAGGAGGACGAGGACGTCCGGGCGGCGCAGCGCCACCGCCATCCGGTCCCCGGCCGGTGGGGTCCGGCGCGCGTGCGGCGAGGTCGCGTGCGCGTGCATCATCACCCGGGTCAGGCCCAGCCCGAGCACGCCGAGCCCCGCGACCACCCAGAGCACCGACCGGTGCCCGAGGACGCCCATGAGGAACGCCGCGAACGGCGGCCCACCGACCCACGCGAACGAGAACACCGCGCGGGTGCGCATGATCTGCCGCACCCCTGCCCCGGTGTACCGCTGGTGGGCGAAGATCAGCCCGATGGCGATGCCGGCCGGACCGCCGAGCGCGACGAGCGCGAGCACCGCCATCGGCAGGGTCGTGGCGAGGGCCAGCGCCGTGGTCAGCGCGATCGTGAAGCCGCCGCACCAGAGCAGCGGCCGCAGGTAGTCGCCCGAGCGGTCGGCCCGGGTCGGCACGACGAGCGTGGACACGAAGCCGCTGACGTTGTAGGCGGCGAGCGCGAACCCGACCTCGGTCGCCGACGCCCCGTAGAGCGAGACGAGGATGATGCCGATCGCCGGGTTGAGGAAGGCGAACTGGGTCCCCCACAGGAGGGCCGCGGTGGGGACGAGCAGGGCGCGACGGTGGCCGGCGAGGAAGCCCGACCCGGCGGTCGCGGTCACTTCTTCGTGGCCTGCGCGCCCGCTCCGTCGGAGGTCAGCGCCGCGATGAAGGCCTCGGGCGGCACCTCGACCGACCCGATGTTCTTCATCCGTTTCTTGCCGGCCTTCTGCTTCTCGAGCAGCTTGCGCTTGCGGCTGATGTCGCCGCCGTAGCACTTGGCGAGGACGTCCTTGCGGATGGCGCGGATGTTCTCGCGGGCGATGACCCGGGCACCGACGGCGGCCTGGATCGGCACCTCGAACTGCTGGCGCGGGATGAGCTCCTTGAGCTTGCCGGCCATCATCAGGCCGTACCCGTACGCCTTGTCCTTGTGGACGATCGCCGAGAACGCGTCGACGGTCTCGCCCTGGAGCAGGATGTCGACCTTGACGAGGTCGGCCACCTGGTCGCCGTCGGGCTCGTAGTCGAGGCTCGCGTAGCCGCGGGTGCGCGACTTCAGCTGGTCGAAGAAGTCGAAGACGACCTCGGCGAGCGGCAGCGTGTAGCGCATCTCGACGCGGTCCTCGGACAGGTAGTCCATCCCGAGGAGCGTGCCGCGCTTGCCCTGGCAGAGCTCCATGATCGCGCCGATGAACTCGCTCGGCGCGAGGATCGTGGTGCGCACCTTGGGCTCGCGGACCTCGGCGATCTTGCCGCCGGGGAACTCGCTGGGGTTGGTCACGGTGACCCGGGTGCCGTCGTCCATCGTCACGTCGTAGACGACGTTGGGCTGGGTCGAGATGAGCTCGAGGTCGAACTCGCGCTCGAGCCGCTCGCGGACGATCTCGAGGTGCAGCAGGCCGAGGAAGCCGCAGCGGAAGCCGAAGCCGAGCGCGACCGAGGTCTCCGGCTCGTAGACGAGCGCGGCGTCGTTGAGCTTGAGCTTGTCGAGGGCGTCGCGCAGGTCCGGGTAGTCGGAGCCGTCGAGCGGGAAGAGGCCGGAGAACACCATCGGCTTGGGGTCGCGGTAGCCGCCGAGCGCGTCGGTCGCCGGCTTGGCCGCGTTGGTCACCGTGTCGCCGACCTTGGACTGGCGCACGTCCTTCACGCCGGTGATGAGGTAGCCGACCTCGCCGACGCCGAGTCCCTTGCCGGGCAACGGTTCCGGGCTGATGACGCCGATCTCGAGCAGCTCGTGGTGCGCCTTCGTCGACATCATGACGATGCGCTCGCGCGGGTTGAGGTTGCCGTCGACGACCCGGACGTAGGTGACGACGCCGCGGTAGGTGTCGTAGACCGAGTCGAAGATCATGGCGCGGGCCGGGGCGTCGGCGTCGCCGGTCGGGTGCGGGACCTGGGCGACGATGGCGTCGAGCAGCGGCTCGACACCGACGCCGGTCTTGCCGGAGACCTGGAAGCAGTCCTCGGGCTCGCAGCCGATGAGCCCGGCGAGCTCCTCGGCGTATTTCTCCGGCTGGGCGGCCGGCAGGTCGATCTTGTTGAGGACCGGGATGATCGTCAGGTCGTTCTCCATCGCGAGGTAGAGGTTCGCGAGGGTCTGGGCCTCGATGCCCTGGGCCGCATCGACGAGGAGGACCGCGCCCTCGCACGCCGCGAGGCTGCGGGATACCTCGTAGGTGAAGTCGACGTGGCCCGGGGTGTCGATCATGTTGAGCACGTGGCTCGCGCCGTCGACCTCCCACGGCATCCGGACGGCCTGGGACTTGATCGTGATGCCGCGCTCGCGCTCGATGTCCATCCGGTCGAGGTACTGCGCGCGCATCGCGCGGTCGTCGACCACCCCGGTGATCTGGAGCATCCGGTCGGCGAGGGTCGACTTGCCGTGGTCGATGTGGGCGATGATGCAGAAGTTGCGGATCGCCTCCGGCGGCGTCGCGTGCGGCTGCAGCACGGTGCGGGCGCGGGGTGACACGGGTGCGCGGTTCCTTGCGGTCGGTGGTGGTCAGGGCACTGCGGACCAGTCTCCCACGCCGGCGGCGCTCCCCCGAACCCGATCGGCCGGTGCCGGGCCGGCGCTCAGGCCGCGTCGCCCCCGCGCAGGATGGACGACATCTTCTTGCCCCGCGCCACCTCGTCGACGAGGAGGTCCATCCACCGGATCTTCTGCATCAGCGGGTCCTCGATCTCCTGGACCTTGTAGCCGCAGATCGTGCCTTTGATGAGCGCGGCGTTCGGCGTCATCGCCGGGGCGTCGGCGAAGAAGGTCTCGAGGTCGATCTCGTCGGCGACCGCGCGCTCGAGCCCTGCCCCGTCGTAGCCGGTGAGCCAGCCGATGACCGTGTCGACCTCGCCCCTGGTGTGACCCTTGCGCTCGGCCTTCGCGACGTAGTGCGGGTAGATGCTCGCGAAGGGCGTGGCGAAGATGCGGTGGCCGGGCACGTCGCCAGCGTAGGTGGCGGGACGGACGGGTCGCCAGGGTCGGGCGCGCGCAGTAGCCGCGTGTCCTCCGGCAGCCCCTCGCCTCGCCTCGCCGCCCCGCCCTCGCCTCGCCGCCGTGCCCTCGCTGCGCCGCCGTGCCCTCGCCTCGCCGCCGTGCCACAC
>JACXUW010000239.1 GCA_014763705.1 Micrococcales bacterium
GTGAGGGACACCTCCTGCGTGGCCTGCTCGGCGACGAACCCGTCGGACTCGGCGGTGAGGGTGAGCCGCGTGCCGGTGACGACGCGTGGGGGGACGGGTCCGGGGAGCAGCCGCTCCCACGCGGACGCCGGGATGCCGACGGGCAGCCGGGCGACGCGTCGGACCCGGGTGCTGTCGACGGCCAGCGTGGTCACGGCGGAGGGGTCGCCGGGGTCGGCCCGGACGAGCGGTGTCGAGCGGCCGGTGGGGTCGGCGGCCGCGACCGCGGCGACGAGCTCGGGTGGGCGCACGGTGGCGACGTCGAGGACGACCGGGGCGCCGAGGTCGACGAGCGACTGGAGGCGGTAGGCGCGGTCGGCGCCGGCCATCGCCGAGGTCGCGACGACGAGGAGGGCCGTCGCGGTGGCGACGACGGGCACGACCCAGCGGGCCAGCCCGCGGCGCGCGGTCCGGGTGAGCGCGAGCCCGCTGAGCAGCCGTCCCGCCTCGAGCCGGCCGGGGCCGACCCGGGCCGTGACCGCCGTCGTCAGCCGGGCCGCGGCGAGCCCGGCGGCGAGGGCGAGCAGCATCGGCGCCGCCAGGGCGGCGGACCCGACGACGCTGCCCTGCACGACACCGACGAACCCTGCGACCGCCAGCGTGCCGACCACGGCCTCGAGCGCGTTGACCGAGCGCCGCCCGACGCGGGCAGGCACCGCGCGCAGGAGCGCCACGACCCGTTCCCCGGCGACCCGGCGAGCCGCCGCCCAGGTGAGCAGCGGGGGGACGAGGACGGCGCCGACCCCGACGAGGACGGTGAGCCGGTCGACGGTGACCTCCGGCGTCGGCTCGAACCACCAGCGGGCGGCGGCCACCGCGAGCCCGGCCGTCGCGAGCACGCCGAGCGGGAGCCCGACGAGCACTGCGGGGAGCAGCTCGCCGACGAGGAGCCGTCGCACCCCGGCCGGCCCCTGGCCCCGCAGCCGGGTCACCGCGGCCTCGGGTCGGCGGTCCTGGGCCGCGGCGCGCACGGCGAGCCAGAAGACGTAGGCGACGAGGGCGGTGAGGGCGCCGGCGAGGAGCGGGACGGTGACGAGAGCCTGGGCTCGACCGGTGACGACGGTGTCGGCGAGGGCGGGCAGCTGCGAGGTCACCGTGAGCCAGCGGCCGTTGCCGACGACCACCCCGCCCGCGGCGGACGCGGCGGGGTCCTCGACGAACGCCTGCACGCGGGGACCGGCGGCGAGCACCTCGTCGAGGCCGACGGCATCCGGGCGGTAGGCGAGGTCGACCCGGTCGTCGGTGCGCGCCCAGGTGGCGTCGGGGCCGGCCGGCGTCGGGCCGGTCGTCGTCATCGTGGCGCGGTCGGTGAGGAGGGTTCCCATCGACGACACGAGCGGTCCGACGTCGGCGGCCGTCTCGAGCCGCTCGTCGAACCAGTACCGCGGGTCCGGACGTTGGGTGTAGAGGCCGACGACCCGCAGCGGGATGACCGGCAGGTCCTCGGGGAAGGCGGTGCTCCCGGCGAACTCGCTGACCCGGAAGGCCGTGCCGGGGGCCCAGCCCAGCCGCTCGGCGAGGGAGGCCTCGGCGAGGACCTCGCCGGCGGCAGTGGGGCAGTGGCCGACCCGGATCTCGACGTGCGCGCAGGCGCCGTCGCGCCAGAGGACGTGTCCCGAGGTCACGCTCACCGAGCGGGGCTGGACGGCGACGCCCACCCGGGACTGCTCGACCGGGTCGGCGTACCAGCGGCGCAGGTCCGCGGGCACGAGCCCGGCGAGGGTGTCGGGTGAGGACGAGGTCGAGGAGAGGGTGAGGCCGGTCCGGGAGACGGGCGCCTGGCCCACGGTGTCGCGGACGACCGACGAGAGCGCCTCGCGCAGGTACACCGGCCCGCAGAGCGCGCTGAGGACGACGGCGGCGGAGAGGGCGGCCCGGGTGACCGCCCCGCTGTGCCGACGTCCGCTCATGGTCCCCGTCCGACGTGAGGCCGGACCCGCGTGGCCCGGCGCCTCGAGCACACTGCACCACCGGGGCCGTCGGTTGGCAAGCATCCGCCGTGTCGGCGGCCGCCCGGATGCCGGGCGTCGGGGACGCTCCGCCCGGCGCTCCCTAGACTGGAGCGCATGCGAGTCGGAGTCTTCGGCGCCACCGGTCAGGTCGGCAACGTCATGCGCACCCTCCTCCACGAGCGGAACTTCCCGGTCGAGGAGATCCGCTACTTCGCGTCGGCGCGCTCCGCCGGCACGACGCTGCCGTGGGGCGACGGTGAGGTGACCGTCGAGGACACCGCGACGGCCGACTTCTCCGGTCTCGACCTCGCCCTGTTCTCCGCCGGCGGTGCCACGTCGAAGGAGTGGGCCCCGCGGGTCGCGGCGGCCGGCGCGGTCGTCGTCGACAACTCGAGCGCGTGGCGGCGCGACCCCGAGGTGCCGCTCGTCGTCTCCGAGGTCAACCCCGACGACCTCGACGACATCCCCAAGGGCATCGTCGCGAACCCCAACTGCACGACGATGGCCGCGATGCCGGTGCTCAAGCCGCTGCACGACCTCGCCGGACTGGTCCGGCTGCACGTCTCGAGCTACCAGGCCGTCTCGGGCTCGGGCGGCAAGGGCCTCACCGAGCTGGACGGGCAGCTGCGCGGCGGCTACGCGGCCGGCGACCCGACGGCTCTCGCCCTCGACGGGTCGGCGGTGGCGCTGCCCGACCCGGCGGTCTACGCGGTCCCGGTGGCGTTCAACGTCATCCCGCTGGCCGGGTCGGTCGTCGACGACGGCTCGCTCGAGACCGACGAGGAGCAGAAGGTGCGCAACGAGTCGCGCAAGATCCTGCACATCCCCGACCTGCGGGTGTCCGGCACGTGCGTCCGGGTGCCGGTCTTCACGGGGCACAGCCTCGCCATCCACGCCGAGTTCGAGCGCGACATCACGCCGGACGAGGCGCTCGAGGTGCTCGGCCGGGCGAGCGGAGTCGTCGTCACCGACGTGCCGAACCCGCTGCAGGCCGCGGGCCGCGACGAGGTGTTCGTCGGGCGGGTGCGCGCCGACCAGGCGGCACCCGAGGGGAAGGGGTTGGCCCTGTTCGTCGTCGGCGACAACCTGCGCAAGGGCGCGGCGCTCAACGCGGTGCAGGTCGCCGAGGAGATCGCCAAGCGCCGCTGACGGGCCGGTGGCTCAGCGGCCATCGTCCTCCTCCAGCGACGCGAGAACCCTCGCCCGCAGCAGCTCGTACTGCTCGCGGTGGTACCGCGGGGCGTCAGGCGGCCGGACGACGACCTCACCGCCGACGACCTCCTCCTCGGGCCGGAACTGGTCGGCCGTGAGGTCGAGCTCGGTGCCGTCGGGAAGCCGGTTCCAGTAGTGGTGGCCGACCTTGCTCCCGTCGACGTGCACCTCCGCAAGGACGAGGTCGCCGCCGAGGACGTCCTGGACGACGAGCGCGGTCATCCCGCACTGGTCGCGGGCAGGGTTGACCGGGCTCCACTGCTCGCGCTCGGAGGGGTAGCAGGTGTCGGGTCCCCAGGCGGCGAGGAAGTGCCGGCGGAGCGTCTCGGGGTCGGGTGCCATCGCGGCACCCTCGCAGTGAGCTCCGACAGCCGCACCACCGTCGCGGGCGCGGCCGGGGCCTCAGCGGCGTTGCATCTCCCAGGCGAGCCGGATGGCGGTCCGCACGACCTCGGGGCGGGCCCGGTCCAGGTAGGCCTCCACCTTGTGGTGCGCCTCCATGCGGGGCGGGACGCCGAAACCGTCCGGGTCGGTCTCGACGAGCGCGTCCCGCTCGCTCAACGGCACCCGGACCACCGCTGTCGTCGGGTCCGCCATCCTCACGACGAGGCGGTCGTGGACGTACCACGCGGGATGGGTCTCGGTGCCCTTGCGCTTGACCTGCGCCAGCGACTCCGCGTACTCGCCCACCTCGTCCGGTGTCATCCGGGCAGCGTAGCCGCGGACCTCCGTGGGGGAGGGGCGACGGCCGATGGTCCGGATCAGCACCCGATCCGCGGCACGAGCGGTGGCTGGGAGGTCGCGTCAGTCGGACCAGTAGGACATGTGTGAGCGGTGCAGCCATCCGTCGACCCATGCCCGGTCGGGCTCCTCGGGTAGGTCTGAGGAGTCTCGAAGCGCGGTGAGGCGTGCCTCGCCTTCGTTGACCTTGGCAACCACTTCGTCCCGCTCGACCTCACCTCGCCGGACCTTTCGCAGGTAGGCGCGCTCGGGCTCAGGCACTGGGAGGGTGATTCGACCTGTGGTGAGGAGCTCGACGCCCTGGACGCCGAGCCGCAGCGCGTGCATGGCGAACTTCGTGTCGTAGCCGTGGACGGCGACGAGCTCGGGGCGGTTGGTGTGGGCTCCGACGGCGCCTGTCATCGCGTCGCGCTGCGACTGCAAGTAGCCCAGGAACCGTGCTGCTGCGAGCTTGGAGACGAAGCGGTGAGCGTTGTCGACCAGTTCGGCGCCGAATCGGTTGCGGTAGACAACTTCCTCGTCCGGGACGAACAGCGCGAGCAGAACCGTGGGGTTGCCGGCGAGTGCCAGCCGGCACCACTTGCGTGCCGAGTAGATGACCACGTCGAGGTCCCCCGCACCGGAGCGGTTCGCCAAGCCCCCCGGCCTGTCCCAGACCGTGTGCCGCTGGTACTGCTCGAACTCGACCTCGGCGTTGCCGGCGTCGATACCCCGTGGGACGCGAGCCAGTCCCGTCACGAAGCGAGCGGGTTCGAGGCAGATTCCCATCTCGTCGCGGTCGTCCTGCCCGCTGATCGATGTGCCATGGACGCCGGACCCAACCTGGACCCGCAGGATCATGCCTGCCTCAGCGATCGCCCGAGCTTCCTCAGAGGCGTGCGGGTGGCCAAACCCGTGCGGCAGTGACGTGTTCCCGTGGATCTCGGTAGCCGCTCTCATGGCACCGAACCGTACGTCGCCCACTGGTCACGGACGAGCCATATCTGATGCAACGTCCAGCGGATACCGTCTGTCCAAGGGAGCATGACGACCATGACGCGTGAACGGCAGCCGCGGATCGCGTTCATCTCTGCGTTCACGGTGGTCGTGATCGGGATCTTCTTCCTTGTCGCCGGGCTCGACCCATTCTTGGTCGCGGCACTGATGCCCGTCGCCGCCTGCCTTGCACTCATGGGGGTGCGTGCTCAGCGCAACGGCGACTGGCCGTCGCGTTGGCCCTACTGGATGGTCAGCGTCCTCGTCGCAGGCTGGGCAATCTATGGCGTGAAGTATTGGATCTACGACTTGGCGCACCCTCCTGTCGCTGTCTGACGGCAGGAAGGGGGCGAACGCCCCCACCTGGGGAATGAGCGGATGCCGCCCGATGGCATGACAGCCATCGGCGGGGGAGGGGTGTCGGTGGTCGCGTCTAGGTTGGGTTCATGGAGGGGTACCGCAGGGGCGTGGTCCTCGACCGGGGGCCGGTCGAGGAGCCGGTCAGCGCTGCGGCGGCGGAGGTCGGGGGG
>JACXUW010000696.1 GCA_014763705.1 Micrococcales bacterium
CCGCCCGGCTCGCTCACCGCCACCCGCGCCGCCCGGCTCGCTCACCGCCACCCGCGCCGCCCGGCTCGCTCACCGCCACCCGCGCCGCCCGGCTCGCTCACCGCCTCCCGCCCGACGGAGGCGTTCGGTAGCGTCTCGACCATGCCCGAGCTGCCCGAGGTGCAGGCGCTGACGGGCTCGTCGTCACCGGCGTCGAGCTCGGCTCCTTCCACGTCCTCAAGACCTTCACACCGCCCCCGGACGCGCTCGTCGGCGCCCCCGTCGACGACGTCTCGCGGCACGGCAAGTTCCTCGACCTCGACTGCGGCGGCACCCACCTCGTCTTCCACCTGGCGCGGGCCGGGTGGCTGCGCTGGTCCGACGCGATGCCCTCGACCGTGCTGCGGCCGGGCAAGTCGCCGATCGCGCTGCGCGTGCGCTTCGACGACGCGTCGGGCTTCGACCTCACCGAGGCCGGCACCCAGAAGCGGCTGGCGGCGTACGTCGTCAACCGTGTCGCCGACGTGCCGGGCATCGCCTCCCTCGGCCCGGACCCGCTGGCCGACGACTTCACCGAGGAGGTGTTCGCGGGCATCCTCGCCGCGCACCGGATGCAGGTGAAGGGGCTGCTGCGCGACCAGTCGATCATCGCCGGGGTCGGCAACGCGTACTCCGACGAGGTGCTGCACGTCGCGAAGCTGTCGCCGTTCGCCCTCGCCGCGACGCTCGACCCCGACCAGGTGACGCGGCTGTACACGGCGCTGCGCGAGACGCTGGCCCAGGCCGTCGCCACCGCCTCGGGCAAACCGGCCAAGGAGCTGAAGGACGCCAAGCGCGCCGGGATGCGCGTCCACGGCCGCACCGGCGAGGTCTGCCCCGAGTGCGGCGACGTCGTGCGCGAGGTGTCGTTCGCCGACTCCTCGCTCCAGTACTGCGCGACCTGCCAGACCGGCGGCAAGCCGCTCGCCGACCGGCGCACGAGCAAGTTCCTCAAGTAGACCCCGAGGTCAGCGGTCGCGGTCGGTGCCCCCTGGTCGGGGTCGAGGAGGGAGCGCCGCAGCTCGCCGACGAGCCCCGGGAGGG
>JACXUW010000697.1 GCA_014763705.1 Micrococcales bacterium
CGCGCTCGTCGGCCCGCCGGCGACCTACCGCGACCTCACGCTGCGCGACCACCTGACCCTCGTCGACGCGACGTGGGGCCGCGACCCCCACACCTGCGAGGAGCGCGTCCACGAGGCCTTCGACCGCTGGGGCGTCGACCACCTCGGCGAGCGCTTCCCGCACGAGCTCTCCTCGGGCCAGGCCCACCTGTTCCACCTGTCCCTCACGTGGTTCCGGCCAGCCCGCCTCCTCGTCCTCGACGAACCGGAGCAGCGCCTCGACGACTCTCGCCGCTCCCTGCTGGCGCGTCTCGTCCGCGAGCGGTGCGCCGACGGCACCACGGTCGTCATGGCCTGCCACGACCCCGCCGTCACCGAGGCGGTCGCCGACGTCGTCGTCGACCTCGCGGACGCGACGTGAGCGCGGCGGCGACGGGCCCGCTCGCGCAGGACCCGGTCCCCGACCGCGAGCGCTTCGAGGACGCCTCCCACGTCCTCCACGGCCCGGCCGGCTCGGGCGCCTGGCACCAGCTCCTCTACGCCCTCTACGTGGTCGCGCTGCTCGCCGGCCTGTACGGGTTCACGGTGACCCGCGCCGTCGTCGAGGTGTACGGACCGTCGTGGCGGGCCGCCGGGGCGACCGGGCCGGTGGTGGCCGGTGGCCTGGTCCTCGTCGGCCTCGTCCTCGTGCTCGCCCACCTCGCGGGCCGCCGGCGTGGACCGGTGACGCCGGAGCCGGCGTGGGTCGACCTCGTCGTGGCGTCGTCGGTCGACCGGGCGCTCACGCTGCGCGAGTCCTGGCTCCTCCCCTGGCTCACCCTCGTCGTCGCCGGCGGGCTGGTCGGCGGGGTCGGCGGGGCCGCGCTCGTCGGCGGTGGCGCGACCGGACCCCTGGCGCTTCCCGTCGGCCTCGTCGGGGGGCTGCTCGTCGGCGCCGGGCTCGCCGCCTCGTGGCTCTCCGGGCAGGTGCAGGCCGACCCCGCGCGCACCGCCGGCGACGACGAGGGTGAGCCAGGGGAGGAGCCAGGACTCGCGCAGCGTGAGCGCCCGGTCGACCGACGACGCCACGACGAGGTCGACC
>JACXUW010000240.1 GCA_014763705.1 Micrococcales bacterium
GTGGACGCCGCCCACATGGGAGCAGACCTCGAACGAGTCCTCGTCACCGAGGACGAGATCCACGCCAAGCTCGAGGAGCTGGCCCGGTACATCGCCGAGGAGTACGAGGGCAAGGACCTCCTCCTCGTCGGCGTCCTCAAGGGCGCGGTCATGGTGATGGCCGACCTCATGCGGGCCCTGCCCGTCAGCGTCCCCGTCGACTGGATGGCCGTCTCCTCGTACGGCTCGGGGACCAAGTCCAGTGGCGTCGTCCGCATCCTCAAGGACCTCGACACCGACATCAGCGGCCGGCACGTCCTCATCGTCGAGGACATCGTCGACTCGGGCCTGACCCTGTCCTGGATCAAGTCCAACCTCGAGTCGCGCAGCCCCGCCTCGGTCGAGATCTGCACGCTGCTGCGCAAGCCCGACGCCGCCAAGGTCGAGGTCGACGTCAAGTGGGTGGGCTTCGACATCCCCAACGAGTTCGTCGTCGGCTACGGGCTCGACTACGCCGAGGCCTACCGGGGCCTGCGCGTCGTCGGGACGCTCGCCCCGCACGTCTACAGCTGAGGGCGCCGGCGCCCGCTCGGCGGCACGGGCGTCGGGTCCGGATTTCCCGGCGGAACACGAGCGCGGACGGGCTCGTTGCTAGCGTGTACCAGTCCGGACGGCGGCATGCCGTCCCGGCGCGACGTCGAGCACAGGAGGGTGGGGCGCAGGCCCCGCGACCAGATGGACTTCAAACGCATTCTCCGGGCACCCGTGTTCTGGGTGCTCGCCGCCCTCGTGCTCCTCCTCCTCGTCTTCACCGTGGGTGGCAACGGCGGCTACACGACGGTCACGACCGCCCAGGCCGAGAAGCTCATCACCGACAAGAAGGTCGAGTCGGCGGTGATGACCACCGACAACGTCCTCACCCTCGACCTCAAGAGCGGCCAGACCTTCTCCGACCCCGCGAAGAAGATCTCCGGGGCGACCAAGGTGCGCGCCGAGTTCGTCGACGCCCGCGCCCCCGAGCTCGTCACCGAGCTGAAGACCAACCTCCCGGACGGCTACGACGACCAGGTCCAGGGCGACAGCGCGCTGTGGACCCTCTTCATCAGCTTCTTCCCGGTGCTGCTGCTCGTCGGGCTCTTCTGGTTCCTCATGAGCCAGGCCCAGGGCGGCGGCTCGCGGGTCATGCAGTTCGGCAAGTCGCGCGCCAAGCTCGCGAGCAAGGACACCCCGAAGGTCACCTTCGCCGACGTCGCCGGGGCCGACGAGGCCGTCGAGGAGCTCCACGAGATCGTCGAGTTCCTCCGCGAGCCGGCCAAGTTCCTCGCCGTCGGCGCGAAGATCCCCAAGGGCGTGCTGCTCTACGGCCAGCCCGGTACCGGCAAGACGCTCCTCGCCCGCGCCGTCGCCGGCGAGGCGGGCGTGCCGTTCTACTCGATCTCCGGCTCGGACTTCGTCGAGATGTTCGTGGGTGTCGGCGCCAGCCGGGTCCGCGACCTCTTCGAGCAGGCCAAGGCCAACGCCCCGGCCATCGTCTTCGTCGACGAGATCGACGCCGTCGGCCGGCACCGCGGCGCCGGCCTCGGCGGTGGCCACGACGAGCGCGAGCAGACGCTCAACCAGCTGCTCGTCGAGATGGACGGCTTCGACGTCAAGACCAACGTCATCCTCATCGCGGCGACCAACCGCCCCGACATCCTCGACCCCGCGCTGCTGCGCCCGGGCCGCTTCGACCGCCAGATCGCGGTCGAGAACCCGGACATGATCGGCCGGCACAAGATCCTCCAGGTGCACGGCCAGGGCAAGCCGATGGCGGCGAACGTCGACCTCCTCGCCGTCGCCCGGCGCACGCCCGGGATGACCGGCGCCGACCTCGCCAACGTGCTCAACGAGGCCGCGCTGCTCACGGCGCGCAGCAGCAAGAAGCTCATCGACGACGAGGTCCTCGACGAGGCCATCGACCGCGTCATCGCCGGCCCGCAGAAGCGCACGCGCATCATGTCGGCCAAGGAGCGGAAGATCACCGCGTACCACGAGGGCGGCCACGCGCTCGTCGCCGCCGGGATGAACCACCTCGACCCGGTGACCAAGGTGACGATCCTGCCGCGCGGCCGGGCCCTCGGCTACACGATGGTCATGCCGGTCGACGACAAGTACTCGACGACCCGCAACGAGATCCTCGACCAGCTGGCCTACGCCCTGGGCGGCCGCGTCGCGGAGGAGATCATCTTCCACGACCCGACCACCGGCGCCGCCAACGACATCGAGAAGGCCACCGCGATGGCCCGCAAGATGGTCACCGAGTTCGGGATGAGCGAGCGCGTCGGCGCGATCAAGCTCGGCCAGAGCCAGGGGGAGCCGTTCCTCGGGCGCGACATGGGCCACCAGCGTGACTACTCCGAGCAGGTCGCCGCCGTCGTCGACGAGGAGGTCCGCAAGCTCATCGACTCCGCGCACGACGAGGCGTGGCACGTCGTCAACGACAACCGGCACATCCTCGACGCGCTCGTGCTCCAGCTGCTCGAGAAGGAGACCCTCAACGCGGCCGAGCTCGCCGAGATCTTCAAGGACATCAACAAGCGGCCGCAGCGCCCGACGTGGCTCTCCAGCGAGCACCGCACGCTGTCGGACATCCCGCCGGTCCTCACCCCCGCCGAGGAGGCGGCCCTCGCCGGCCGCACCAACGGTTCCGGTGCACCCTCGGGCGCCGCGGTGACCCCGGGTGACCCCGCCACCGAGGCGGCCATCGACGCCCGCGCGGCGGAGGGGGCCGGCCCGACCGAGCACCCGCCGACCGAGACCGTCGAGGTGCCGGAGGGTGGGCGTGTCGAGCCCTGACGCCCGACCCGACGACCGGCCGCCCGTCGACGTCCCCCGGGCCGAGGCGGCCGTGCGCGAGTTCCTCCTCGCCATCGGTGAGGACCCCGAGCGGGAAGGGCTGCTCGAGACGCCGGCCCGGGTCGCGAAGGCCGCTCACGAGCTCTACGCCGGCCTGTGGCAGGACCCGGCGGAGGTGCTGTCGAAGACGTTCGCCATCGAGCACAACGAGCTGGTCATCGTCCGGGACATCCCGATGTACTCGACGTGCGAGCACCACTTGCTGCCCTTCCACGGCGTGGCCCACATCGGGTACATCCCCGGCGACGACGGGCGGGTGACCGGCCTGTCGAAGCTGGGACGGCTCGTCGAGGTGTACGCCCGGCGCCCGCAGGTCCAGGAGCAGATCACCACCCAGGTCGCCGACGCGCTCGTCGAGCACCTCGGCGCGCAGGGCGTCATCGTCGTCGTCGAGGCCGAGCACCTGTGCATGTCGATGCGCGGCGTCCAGAAGCCCGGGTCGCGGACCATCACCTCCGCGGTCCGCGGCCAGCTGCGCGACGCCGCCACCCGAGCCGAGGCGATGTCGCTGCTGCTCGGCGGAAAGCGGTGACCGGGGCGTCGCTCCTCCCCGCCGGCCGGGCCGGGCGGCCGGTCGTCATGGGCGTCGTCAACGTCACCCCGGACTCGTTCAGCGACGGTGGCGAGTGGTTCCGTCCGGACGACGCCGTCGCCCACGGTCGCGACCTGTCGGCCCAGGGTGCCGACGTCCTCGACATCGGCGGCGAGTCGACCCGCCCGGGGGCCGAGCGGCCGTCGGAGGCCGAGGAGCTGCGCCGCGTGCTGCCGGTCGTCGAGGCGCTGTCCGCGGTGGCGCCGGTGTCGATCGACACGATGCGGGCGTCGGTCGCCGCGGCCGCCCTCGACGCCGGGGCGAGCATCGTCAACGACGTCTCCGGCGGCCACGCCGACCCCGAGATGGCCCATCTCGTCGCCGAGCGCGGGGTCCCCTTCGTCGCGATGCACTGGCGCGGCCACAGCAAGCACATGCAGGAGCGCGCTCGCTACGACGACGTCGTCGCCGACGTGTGCCGCGAGCTGGTCGCGGGCGTCGAGATGCTCCTCGCGGCCGGCATCGCGCCGGAGCAGGTGGTCCTCGACCCGGGCTTCGGCTTCTCGAAGCTGGCCCACCACAACTGGGAGCTGCTGCGCCGGCTCGACGAGGTCCGGGCGCTCGGGTACCCGGTGCTCGTCGGCACCTCGCGCAAGAAGTTCCTCGGCCTCGTCGGCCGCGAGGGGCGCGAGGAGCGCCCGCCGCTGGACCGCGACGTCGCCACCGCCGTCACGACCGCGCACGCCCTCGTGCACGGCGCGTGGGGGGTGCGGGTGCACGACGTCGTCGCGGCCGTCGATGCCCTGGACGTCGCCGTCGCGCTGACGGGGGTGCGGCGGTGACGGCCGCGGGCACGGCACGCGACCGGGTGACGCTGACCGGCGTGCGGGGCACCGGCTTCCACGGCGTGTTCGAGCACGAGCGGCGCGACGGGCAGGAGTTCGTCGTCGACGTCGAGCTCGCCGTCGACCTCGGGCCGGCCGGGCGCAGCGACGACCTCGCCGACACCGTCAACTACGGCGAGGTCGGCGCCGCCGCCCTGGCCCGCATCGAGGGGGAGCCGTACGACCTGGTCGAGCGGCTCGCCGAGGTCGTCGCCGAGGACGCGCTGGCGCACCCCGAGGTCGACGAGGTGACGGTGACGGTGCACAAGCCGCAGGCTCCGGTCGGCGTCCCGTTCTCGGACGTCACGGTGCGGGTCGTGCGCCGGCGCGAGCCGGTGCCCGTCGTCGTCGCCGTCGGGGCGAACCTGCCGCTCGGCGCGGCGTCACCGGCCGACACGGTCGCCTCGGCGGTCGAGGCGCTCAGCCACCACCCGGCGGTGCACGGCGTCCGCGCGTCGCGGCTGGTGGGCACCGACCCGGTCGGCGGCCCGGAGCAGCCCCGCTACGTCAACGCCGTCGTCCTCGCCCGGACCTCGCTGTCGCCGGTCTCGCTGCTGCGCGAGCTGCACGCGCTCGAGGCCGCCTTCGACCGGGTCCGGGAGGTCCGCTGGGGCGCACGCACCCTCGACCTCGACCTCGTCCAGTACGGCGACCCGGCCTCGGGCACCGACGTCGTCTCGGACCGCCCGCACCTCGGCCTGCCGCACCCGCGCGCCCACGAGCGTGGCTTCGTCCTCGTGCCGTGGCTCGACGCCGACCCGGACGCCGTGCTCCGGCACGACGGAGCCGTCGTCCGCGTCGCCGACCTCGCGGCAGACCTCGACACCTCCGACATCACGGACCCCGCTGAGAAGGGGATGGCTTGAGCCACAACGGAGTCCGCATCCAACTGCTCGTCATCGTCGCGGTGGTCACCGCTGCCCTCGGCTGGCTCGTGTCCGTCGTCGTGACCCGCGACGGCACGCTGCTGCAGCGCCCGCCGTGGGCCGCCGGCGTGCTCCTCGTCGTCATGGGCGGTCTCGTCCTCTGGCTCGCCCGGCCGGTGCGCCGACACCTGCGCAGCGGGCACCGCACCTCGGTCGAGGCGCTGCGGGCCGCCCGCACCGTGGT
>JACXUW010000698.1 GCA_014763705.1 Micrococcales bacterium
GTCGTAGGCCGCGAACATCGCCCGGAGCGCCTCCCGGCGGACGGGGTCGAGGGCCGCCCCGGGCCCGGCCGCCCACGCGGCGGGGGTCGTGCGGACGATGCGGACCGGCCGGCCGAGGACCTCGGCCGCCTGCTCGACCATCGCGGCCGTCGTGAGGACCTCCGGGCCGGCGAGGTCGAGCACCTCGCCGCCGTGGCCCGGGTCGAGCAGCACGGTCGCGGCCGCCTCGGCGACGTCCCCGAGGGCCACCGTCGAGAAGGGCGACCCGTCCGAGTAGGGCAGCACGACCTCGCCGCCGAGCACCTGGGCCAGCAGGTTCTCGTGGTACGCGGCCGGGCGCAGCACCACGACCCCCGGCGCTCGCCCCACGTCGCCGGCTACGCCGCAGTACTCGTCGTGATCACGGCAGGTACTGCGGTGTAGCCCGCGCAGGATGCGCTCGGCCTCGGCCTTGCGGAGGTGGTGCGGCATCCGGGGGTCGTCGGGGTGCAGGACCGAGTGGAAGACGAGGTGCGGGAGCCCGGTCACCCGGGCGGCAGCGGCGACCCGGCGCGCCATCCCGACCTCGTCCGGGTGCACGTTCGGGGCGAGGTGGTACGCGGCACGACAGCCGTCGAGGGCGGCCTCGAGGCCCGCCCCGGTGGTGAGGTCGACGGGCACCGCGTCGGTGCCGGCCGGGGCCGACGCCACGCGCCCGGGCCGGATCGCGGCACGGACCGGGACCCCGCGGGCGCGCAGCGCCGCCGTGACGGCCCGGCCGGTCTTGCCGGCGGCCCCGACGACGAGGACCGGTCCGCCCGTCGGTCCCGTCGGCACCGTCAGAGCCAGTCGACGTCGGCCGCCGCGCTGCCGCCGGCGAGGCGCGCGTACCCGGGGCCCCGGTCGAAGAAGGGCTGCTCGCCCCGGGCCGAGCGCAGCTCGGCGCGCAGCGCGTCGGAGGCCTCGACGTCGACGAGGGGCTCGTCCCTCGTCCCGGAGGCGACGACGCCGTAGTCGGACCGCGCCCCCTCGAACGACACCTTGCCCCAGCGCAGGTCGCGCTCCACCTCGTCGTACGGC
>JACXUW010000241.1 GCA_014763705.1 Micrococcales bacterium
TGGTCAGAGGTCGATCTCGCAGGCGCCGGCGACGGCGTTGACGCAGGTCTGGACGGGCAGCGGCTCGTCGGACTCGTGGACGGTCACCTCGCCGGTGCGCAGGTCGCGGACGGCGCCGCCCCGCATCGGGACGACGCAGCCGAAGCAGATACCCATCCGGCAGCCGCTCGGCATGAGGACGCCGGCGTCCTCGCCGGCGTCGAGGATGGGGGTGGAGCCGTCGGCCTCGACCATCCGGCCGCTGCGGCCGAAGGTGACGGTGCCGCCCTCCCCGGGCTCGACGACGGTGGGGCGGAAGCGCTCGACGTGCAGCCGGTCGGGGACACCGGCGTTGGCCCAGTGCTTCTCGGCCGCGTCGAGGAGGGCGGTCGGGCCGCAGAGCCAGGTCTCGCGTTCGCGCCAGTCGGGGACGAGCCCGTCGAGGCGGGCGAGGTCGAGGACGCCGTGGACGTCGTCGAGGTTGAGGCTGAGGGCGAGCCGGCCGGCCTCGTGGTGGCCCGCGAGCTCGCGGTGGAAGATGACGTCGCGCTCGCTCGGGGCGCAGTGCACGTGGGCGACGTCGGTGAGCTCGGGCAGGTGGTTGCGCAGCATCCCCATCACCGGGGTGATGCCGCTGCCCGCGGTGAGGAAGAGGACCTTCGCGGGGGCCGGGACCGGGAGGGTGAACTCACCGGTCGCCTGGTCGAGCATCACGAGCGTGCCCGGCCGGGCCCGGCGCACGAGGTGGGTCGAGACCTTGCCCTCGGGGATCGCCTTGGTCGTGATGGCGATGCACCCGGCGGGGATGCCGGCCGCGGCCGAGCCGTCGGCGCGGTGGGTCAGGCTGTACGCGCGCCAGTGCCGCACGCCGTCGATGTCGATGCCGATGCGCACGTACTGGCCGGGCACGTGGCCCCGCCAGCCCCGGCCCGGCCGGATGACGACGGTCGCGGCGTCGGCGGTCTCGGGACGGACCTCGACGATGCGGCCGCGCAGGTCGGCGCCGGCGCGCATCGGGTCGAGGAGGTCGAGGTAGTCGGCGGGGACCAGCGGCGTGGCGAGGGCCTCGGCGACGCGGCGAGCGCCCCGGGTGAGGCCGCCCAGCGGTCCGGCGGTGTGCGCCCCGAGACGCGGCCGGGTGGCGCCCGCGGCGGGGGTCTCTCGGTCGGCAGTGGAGGTGCTCACTACGCCAGCGTAACCTACGCCTGCGTAAGTTACGACACCGTAGGGTCCCTTCTCAGGAAGAGATCAGGAGCCCCCGCCCCACCCGTCTCGCGCGTATCGGGTCACCCGATACACCCTCGCTTCACCCGAGAAGCGTTCTCGGGTGAAGCGAGGCGATATCGGGTGACCCGATACCCGTGGGGTTCGTGGGGTCCGCGGAGGCCGGCGGTCAGTGGTCGCCGGCCATGAGGCGGCCGATCTCGGTGCGGTCGGCGTCCGCGACGTCCATCTCGGCGACGACCCGGCCGCCGTGGACGACGGCGATCCGGTCCGAGAGCGAGAGGATCTCGTCGAGCTCGGCCGAGACGAGGAGCACCGCGGCGCCCTCGTCGCGCGCCTCGACGATCCGCCGGTGGATGAACTCGATCGACCCGACGTCGACGCCGCGGGTCGGCTGCGCCGCCATGAGCAGCTTGGGCTTGAAGGACATCTCGCGCGCGACGACGACCTTCTGCTTGTTGCCGCCGGACAGCGACTCCGCCGTCTGGAAGACCCCGGAGGAGCGGATGTCGAACTCCTCGCGGACCGTCTCGGCGTGCTCGCGGACCGCGTCGAACTGGCGCACGCCGCTCTTGGCGTACGGCGGCTGGTCGAACTCGTTGAGGACGAGGTTGTCGGCAATCGAGTACGACCCGACGAGGCCGTGCTTCTCGCGGTCCTCCGGCACGTGCCCGACCCCCGCGTGGTGGGTCTGGTGCGGGTTGGCCCGCGTGAGGTCGAGCGAGCCGAGGGTCATCCGCCCGGAGACGACCTTGCGCATCCCGGCGAGGGCCTCGACGAGCTCGCGCTGCCCGTTGCCCTCGACCCCGGCGACGCCCACGATCTCGCCGGCGCGCACGCTGAGCGAGAACCCGTTGACCGCCCCGAGGGCACGGTCGTCCCGGACGTGCAGGTCCTCGATCTCGAGCACCGTCTCGCCCGGGGTCGCGGCGGTCTTGTCGATCGAGAGGACGACCTCGCGGCCCACCATCATCGTCGCGAGCCCCTTGGCGTCGGTGTCCTTCGTCGCGACCTCGCCGACGACCGCGCCCTGGCGCAGCACGTAGACCCGGTCGGCGACGGCGAGCACCTCGCGCAGCTTGTGCGTGATGAAGACGATCGAGGTGCCGGAGTTCGCGAGCTCGCGCATGACGCCCAGCAGCTCGTCGGTCTCCTGCGGCGTGAGGACCGCGGTCGGCTCGTCGAGGATGAGCAGGTCGACCCGCCGCGAGAGCGCCTTGAGGATCTCGACGCGCTGCTGGGTGCCGACCGGGAGGTCCTCGACCTCGCTGTCGGGGTCGACGGCGAGACCGTGCTTGGCCGACAGCTCGCGGACCATCCGGCGGGCGGCCTCCAGGTCGAGGACGCCGGCGCCACGGGTCTGCTCGTGCCCGAGCATCATGTTCTCGGCGACGGTCATGACCGGCACGAGCTGGAAGTGCTGGTGCACCATCCCGATGCCGCGGGCGATCGCGTCCTTGGGGTCCTTGATGGGCGTCGCGTCGCCCTTGATCGACACCGTGCCGGTGTCCGGGGTGATGAGCCCGAAGATCTGGTTGACGAGCGTCGACTTGCCGGCCCCGTTCTCGCCGAGCAGCGCGACGATCTCGCCGCGCCGGACGTCGAGGCTGATGTCGCGGTTGGCCCGCACCGACCCGAACGACTTGGACAGGTTCTCGATGGAGAGCAGGACCTCGCCGACGACGCCCTCGCCGAACCCGGACTGCTCCGGGGGCAGCTCGAGCGCGGCGTCGGTCGTCGCGACCTCGGCCAGGTGCTCCTGGGAGGTGTCGTCGTGGCCGACGACCTGCGGGGTGCCCTCGGTGGGGGCGGCGTCGCTCATCACTGGTCCTTCTTGACGTAGGGCTGACCGACCGCTCCGGGTGGCCTCACCCGCCCGGCGGCGACCGCGAGGACGACGAGCACCGCGACGTAGGGCAGGGTGCCGGTCAGCTGCGGAGGCACCGTGAAGCCGCCGGTCTGCTGGAGCTGGGAGGCGACGGCGTTGATGAAGCCGAAGAACAGCGCCATGACGACCGCCCGGAGGGGTCGCCACGCGCCCATGATCATGATGGCCAGCGCGAGGAAGCCGCGGCCGGCGGTCATGTTCCGCTCGAACGAGCTCGAGGCGTCCATCGAGAGGTACACCCCGGCGAGGCCGGCGAGCGACCCGGCGAGGGTGACGTTGACCAGCCGGAGCCGCTCGACGTTGACGCCCGCGGTGTCGGCGGCCGACGGGTACTCGCCGACCGCGCGGGTGCGCAGCCCCCAGCGGGTGTGGAACAGGGCGAGGTGCACGCCCAGGGCGGCGACGAGCGCGATCAGCGCGATGACGCTCCGGCCGCTGAAGAAGGTGTCGCCGATCAGGGGGATGTCGGCGAGCAGCGGCACCCGGATGTTGGGGATGACGCCGGGGAGGATCTCGCCGGACTTGAGGTAGAAGGAGGTGATGCCGGTGGCGATGATGTTGAGGACCACACCGGCGATGATCTGGTCCATCCGCCAGCGCACCGTGGTCCACGCGAGGAAGCCACCCGCGACCAGGCCGGTCCCGACGCCGGCGAGGACGCCGACGAGCATCGAGCCGGTCGCCGCCGCGGAGAAGAAGCCCGCGAACGCGGCGAGGAGCATCTGCCCCTCGATGCCGATGTTGACCACGCCCGAGCGCTCGCCGATGACACCGACGAGGGCGGCGAGGACGAGCGGGATGGCGTAGCCCCACGCGGCGCCGTACATCGAGGGGGCGATGTCGTTCTTCGCGTAGTAGAAGACGTACGCCGCGACGAGCACCACCGCGGCGATGACGAGGGTGGTCCGGTTGCGCTGCAGCCAGGTCATGTCAGCTCCCCCAGCTCGTCGAGGCGACGCTCACCTTGGCGGCCCGGCTGCGGAACAGCCACTTGCCGAGGACCGGGATGGAGACCATGAGCAGGATGATCGCGAGGAGCAGGTCGACGATCTCGGGGGTGATGCCGCTCGGCAGGCTCGAGGTCTGCGTCGCGAACTGCAGGCCGGCCGCGCCGGTGCGCAGCATCCCGACGAGGAAGGCCGCCGGGATCGTCGCGAGCGGGTTGGCCCGGGCGAGCAGGGCGATGGTGATGCCGTCGAAGCCGAGCGAGCCGCCGATGGCCGGCTCGAAGCGGTGCAGCGTGCCCTCGGCCTCGAGCGCGCCCGCCAGGCCGGCGAGCCCGCCACCGGCGACCATCGAGAGGACGACGATCCGGTTGAGCGGGATGCCGGCGTAGCGGGCGGCGTCGCGGTTGGCGCCGACGGTGTTGAACCGGAACCCGAGGGTCGTGCGCGACAGCACCCACCAGCAGGCGACCGCGAGCACGAACGCGACGACGAAGCCGATCGGGATCCCGAGCACGCTGTGCAGCTGGGCGCTCTCGGGGATGAGCTCGCTCTGCGGGATGCCCGACGTCTTCGAGGCCTCGCCCTGGAAGGGGCCGCCGCTGACGCCCCAGAAGGCGACCCCGGCGACGATGTAGTTGAGCATGATCGTCGAGATGACCTCGTGCACCCCGCGCCAGGCCTTGAGCACACCGACGAGCCAGCCGATGGCCGCCCCGGCGAGCAGGCCGACGACCATGCCGAGGACCGCCCCGCCGAAGCCGAGCCCGCCCGCGACGTAGGCGACCCAGGCGCCGAGCAGCGCCCCGGTGACGAGCTGGCCCTGGCCGCCGATGTTGAACAGCCCGACCCGTAGCGGCAGCACGACGGCCAGGCCGGTGAGGACGAGCGGCGCGGTCTTCTGCAGCGTGCGGGTGAACGACCCGGGGACGACGAGCGCCTCGCGCACGAGGGTCTCGTACGCGTACACCGGGCTGACCCCCTGGTACCGGATGAGCCCCGCCCCGATGACCAGCGCGATGACGAGGGCCACGACGATGACGACGCCGCTCTGGTGGGCGATGAGGTAGGCGAGCAGCCCGCCGCGGTCGCGCGGCTCCGGGCCCGGCTCCTGCTCCGCGGGCGGCGTCTGCTCCGCCGTACTGGTGTCGGACATGGGTCTCCAATGACTCGAGGGTGCCCACAGTCTGGCGAAGAGGCCGCGCGGGCGGAAGTGCGGGGGTGCCGAGCGTCACCACGGGCGTCGGCAGGTTGTGCCAGTCGCGTCCCGGGCCGCGGGGAGCGGGCCCGGACGGGCGGAGGGGAGCGGGCCCGGACGGGCGGAGGGGAGCGGGCCCGGACGGGCC
>JACXUW010000242.1 GCA_014763705.1 Micrococcales bacterium
GGGTCGGGGTCGGGGCCGATTCGTGCGGCGGTTGGGCCGCCCGGGCTCGGTGAGCTCGTCGACATCGCGGCCGGTCCGTGGCAGGGGATGACGGGCGAGGTGGAGCTCGTCGGCGCCGTCCGGTGCCAGGTCCGGGTCGGCGACGAGCTGGTCAGCCTGCCGCTCGAGGCCATCCGGCCCGCGGAGGCCGGGCGGGTCGCCTGACGGCGATGAGGACGTCCACGGCACCCGCGCGTGACCCGCCCGGGAAGAGAGCCGACAATGGCGGTCGTGACCGAGCAGCATCCGGACGAAGCGGCACCCACCGACGCCTCCGCCGACGACCCGCGCGACTTGGGCCCCGTGGTGGACGTCGGCCTCGACGACCAGCGCGACCTCGACCGCATGGTGGACGTCGGCCTCGACGACCAGGGCGACCTCGGCCCCGAGGTGGACGCCGGTCTCGGGGACCAGTCCGACGCCGACCCCAGCGCCGACCACGCGCTCGAGGGCAGCACCCGCGTCGCCGACCCGACGAGCGCCGTGTTCGCCGACTGGCAGGCACCGCACGAGGGCCTCGAACGAGCCCTCGTCCTGGCCGGCGGCGGCGCCACGGGCATCGCCTGGGAGGCCGGCATCATCCTCGGCCTGCGCGACGAGGGCGTCGACGTGCGCACCGCCGACACGATGGTCGGCACCTCGGCCGGGTCGATCGTCGCCGCCCACCTGCGGCTCGGCACCGACGAGGGCAACGCGTTCACCCGCATCCGGGAGGGCGCGCCGCTGTCGAGCTACGGCCGCCTCGGAGCCTCCGACGCCGGTCGCTACGTGCGCTCGCAGCTGGCGAACGACCGACGGGGTGGCCGCGCCGTCGTCTCCCGCGCCGCCCTCGAGGCGATGACCCCGAGCGAGGAGGAGTGGCTGGAGACGGTGGGCCTGGGTCTCGTCGGCAAGGACTGGCCGCGCGGGCGGCTGCTCGTCACCGCGGTCGACGCCGAGACCGGCACCTCGGTCGTGTTCGACGGCAGCGGGGGAGTGCCGCTCGACCGCGCCGTCGCCGCGAGCTGCGCCGTGCCGGGGGTCTTCCCGGCCGTCGAGGTCGCCGGGCGGCGCTATGTCGACGGCGGCCTGCGCACCATCGCCAACGCCGACCTGGCCCGCGGCCACCGGCGCGTCCTCGTGCTCTCCCCGTACCCCGTGGGCCCGCATCTGCGCGACCTGCCCCGGATGCAGCTGCGCGCGCTGCGCCCGGAGAGCCGCACGGCGCTCGTCGTCCCGGACGCCAAGGACCTCTGGGCGATGGGTGCCAACCCCCTCGACATGACCCGCGGCGCCGCGACCTTCGAGGCCGCGCGCACCCACGGGCGTCGGATCGCGCCGCGGATCAGTGAGGTCTGGGACGGCTGAGCGCCGCTCCGAGCGCTTGCCCGCACGTATCAGCGGGACGAGCCCGCTCCTCCTTCCCGGGTGACGGTCACACCGGTCGTCCGCTCCCGCCCCGGAGGTCGCCGTGTCCGCGCTGCGCTCACTGCCCCTGCTGCACGTCCCCGAGTCCTGGCCACTGCCGGTCGTCGCCCTCGCGGCGATGGCGGTGCTCGCCGGGCTCGACCTGCTCGGTGCCGTCGCCGCCAAGCACTGGGCCGAGGACGGCAGCCTCGTCGCGCTCGGTGGCGGCCTCGCCTCCTTCGTCGTCCTCTTCTGGGTCTACGCCTCGTCCCTGCGCTACGCCGAGCTGGCGGTCGTGACGATGGGCTGGATCGTCCTGCTCCAGGTCGGGATCCTCCTCGTCGACCGGATGCACTTCGGCTCGACGCTGCCGACCGGCAAGCTCGTCGCCGTCGTCATCGCGCTCACCGCCCAGGCCTACCTCGTCCTCGCGCCGTCGGCGCCCTGACCGGGCGCGGGCGAGCGGACCCGACGAACCTCCCCGGGCGCGGGCCCGGCGCTCGGTAGTGTCACCGGCGAAGGAGGTTCGACGATGACGTCCTAGGAGCCCGTGCTCGACACCCGCGCCCACATCGCCCTGACCGAGCACTACGCCGCGCACAACTACCACCCGCTGCCCGTCGTGCTGAGCCACGGGGAGGGCGCCTGGGTCACCGACGTCGAGGGCCGTCGCTACCTCGACTGCCTCGCCGGCTACTCGGCCCTCAACTTCGGCCACGGCCACCCGCGGCTGCTGGCCCGGGCCCACGCCCAGCTCGACCGGCTCACGCTCACGAGCCGCGCCTTCCTCAACGACCAGCTCGGCCCGTTCGCCGAGGCCTTGGCCCGGCTCACCGGCCACGAGATGGTCCTCCCGATGAACACGGGCGCGGAGGCCGTCGAGACGGCCATCAAGGTCTCGCGCAAGTGGGGCTACCGGGTCAAGGGCGTGCCGGAGGACACCGCGAGCATCGTCGTCATGGAGGGCAACTTCCACGGCCGCACGACGACCATCGTCAGTTTCTCGGACGACAAGGTCGCGCGCGACGAATACGGCCCCTACACACCGGGATTCCGCACGGTCCGCTACGGCGACGCCGACGCGCTGCGCGCTGCCGTCGACGACACGACGGTGGCCGTCCTCCTCGAGCCGATCCAGGGGGAGGGCGGCGTCCTCATCCCGCCCGACGGCTACCTGCGCGACGTCCGCTCCGTCTGCGACGAGGCTGGTGCCCTCATGGTCGCCGACGAGGTCCAGTCCGGGCTGGGCCGCACGGGGCGCACCTTCGCCTGCGAGCACGAGGACGTCCAGCCCGACGTCTACGTCCTCGGCAAGGCCCTCGGCGGCGGCCTCTACCCGGTCTCCGCCATCGCTGCCGACCACGCCGTCCTCGACGTCATCACCCCCGGCTCGCACGGATCGACCTTCGGTGGCAACCCGCTGGCCGCGGCCATCGGCCACGAAGTGGTCCAGATGCTCGAGGAGGGCGAGTTCCAGTCACGGGCAACTCGATCCGGAGTGCTGCTCGCGGACGGGCTGCGCCCTCTCGTCGGCCACGGGCTCGACGCCGTGCGGATCCGCGGGCTCTGGGCGGGGCTCGACGTCTCGCCCGGCGGGCCGAGCGGGCGCGAGCTGTGCGAGCGCCTGCTCGAGCGCGGCATCCTCGCCAAGGACACGCACGGCTCCACCATCCGGCTCGCCCCGCCACTCGTCGTCACCGACGACGAGGTGCGGATGCTCGTCGACGCCGTCACCGACGTCCTCGCCTGACCCCCAGCCCGCCGAGCCGACCGCAGACCGGCATCGGTCCGGACCGCGCCTCAGCCCTGCGCCGGCACCTCGGCCGCCCGCGCGGCGTTCTGCGCGATGGCGTCGACGATCTCCTCACGGCGCGAGCGCGGCAGGTCGTGCCCCATGTCCGGGAACATGAGCAGCCGCGAGCCCGGCACGGCGCGGGCGGTGGCGATGCCTCCGCTCGGGCCGACGAGACGGTCCGCGAGCCCGTGCACGACGAGGGTTGGCACGCGCACCTCGCGCAGTCGCGCCGTGCGGTCCGGGCTCTCGAGGATGGCGAGCAGCTGGCGCACGGTGCCGATCGGGCTGACGCTGCGGCGCACCGCGGTCCGGACCATCGCCGTCATCTCGTCCTCGTCGAAGAGCGGGCCCGAGATGCGTCGCCACCCCTCGACGCCGAGCCGCACCGCCTCGTCCTCGTCGGAGGGTCGCGGCTGGGTCAGCGACAGGGCCATCGTCGGCAGCAACGTCGGGTGGACGCGCCCGTGCCGCCGGCTGCCGGTGTTCGACATGATCGAGGTGAGGCTGAGGACGCGCTCGGGGTGGTCGATGGTCAGCTGCTGGGCGATCATCCCGCCCATCGAGGCGCCGACGACGTGCGCGGCGGCGATGCCGAGGTGGTCGAGGAGTGCGCGGGCGTCCTCCGCCATGTCCGACAGGAGGTAGTCGGCGCCGCCGGAGCCGGGGCGCAGGAAGCTGCGGACGACCGCCGAGCGGGCCGGGGCGGGGCCGTCGGTGAAGCTGGAGAGCCCGATGTCACGGTTGTCGTGCCGGACCACCCGGAAGCCGCGCTCGACGAGCGAGGCGACGAAGTCGGTCGGCCAGCCGACGAGCTGGGTGCCGAGGCCCATGACGAGCAGCATCGGGATGCCGTCGTCCGGGCCGTCGACCTCGTAGGCGATCTCCACGTCACCGAGCTGCGCCGTAGCCATGACCGCAGTGTCGCACCCGTCCACGCCCGGCCGGGGAGCGCCCACCCCGCGCGTCTAGCATGGCGGGCGTGATCGCACCGCTGACGTACGTCGTCGTGGGCCTCGCCGTGGTCCTGTGCGTCGCCGCGGTCTGGTACGCCGTCCGCGACCGGCTCATCGACGACCGGCTGCTCGTCGTCGCGGCCCTCGTCGAGGTCGGGCTGCTCGCCCTCCTCGTCGCCGGCCTCGCCGACCTCGGTCACATCACGGACGACGCCGAGAAGGCGACGTTCGTCGCGTACCTCGTCAGCCTGCCGGTCATCCCCGTCGGTACCTCGTTCCTCGCGATCAAGGAGAAGTCGCGCTGGGCGATGGGCTCGATCGCGGTCGGCGCGTTCGCCGTCGGGGTGATGGCCGCCCGCCTCGCGCAGATCTGGATGTCCTATGGCTGATCCCCGCCCCGACCGCAGCCCAGAGGCCCCCCGGGACCGCCGCGCGCTCGGCGGCCCCGGCGTGCTCCTCGTCGTCGTCTACGGGGTGCTGGCGCTCGCCGCCACCGGTCGCTCGGTCCTCCAGATCAGCGAGTACTTCGACCGCGCGCCCCTGGCCTACCTGCTGTCGGCGTTCGCCGCGGTCGTCTACGTCCTCGCCACCTGGTGCCTCGCCCGCGGCGGGTCCTGGGTGCGCGTCGGCATCGTCGCCTGTGCGGTCGAGCTCGTCGGCGTCCTCGTCGTCGGTCTCGCGTCCTACCTCGTGCCGTCGGCGTTCCCGGACAAGACCGTCTGGTCGCACCTCGGCGCGGGCTACGGCTACGTGCCGCTCGTCCTGCCGGTCCTCGGGCTGCTCTGGTTCCGGCGGGTCGAGCGCGGTGCCCGGGCCGTGCCGGCGACGCACCCGGCGCCGTCGTCCGGCGACGAGGGCACCGCCGCCTCGCCCGAGTGACGGGGCACCCACGGATGCCCCACGAGCCGGGCCGGGAGGTCGACACGCAGGCGTCCGAGGAGCGCGAGGTCGCTGCCGTCCTCGACACCTTCTTCGCCGCCTTCGCGACCGGTCCCGACCTCGACGAGCGGGTCGAGGCACTGCGCCGCGTGATGCATCCGCGGGCCACCGTCGTGCGGCTCTGCGGCGAAGCACCCACGGTGCTCGGGGTCGACGAGTTCGTGGCGCCGCGGCACTCCCTGCTGGCGTCGGGTCGGTTCGCCGCGTTCCGCGAGTGGCGCGACGGCGGCCTGGTCGAGGTCGCCGGCGACATCGCGTCGTGGTGGGG
>JACXUW010000243.1 GCA_014763705.1 Micrococcales bacterium
CTCCATCCCGGCCAGCCTAGGCGCTCGCCACCCCGGCGAGCGCCTAGGCTGGCCGGGATGGAGATCCTCGTCAGCCCCGGTCCCGACGAGACCGCGGCCCGTGCCGCCGACGCCGTCCTGCGCGGGCTGGCCCGGGCCGTCGACCGGCCCCCGGTCCTCGGGCTCGCCACCGGCTCCTCGCCGCTCGGCCTCTACCGACAGCTCGGCCGCGCCGTCGCCGACGGCCGCGCGGACTTCTCCGACGCGTACGGCGTCGCGCTCGACGAGTACGTGGGGCTCCCGCCGGGGCACCCCGAGGGCTACCGGCAGGTGCTGCTGCGCGAGGTGTGCGGCGTCATCGGGCTGGCCCCGGAGCACCTCGAGGTGCCCGACGGCTCGTCCGCGCGGGCCGCCGACCTCGAGCGCGCCGCCGTCGCGTACGAGGAGCGCATCGCCTCCCTCGGCGGCGTCGACGTGCAGGTCCTCGGGATCGGCGCCAACGGCCACCTCGGCTTCAACGAGCCGGGGTCCGCCCTCGCCTCGCGCACCCGGGTCAAGCGGCTCTCGGCCCGCACCCGGCGCGACAACGCCCGCTTCTTCACCGGCCTCGACGACGTCCCGACGCACTGCCTCACCCAGGGGCTCGGCACCATCCTCGACGCGCGCCGGCTGGTCCTCGTCGCGACCGGCGACGCCAAGGCCGACGCGGTGGCCGCCGCCCTCGAGGGCCCCCTCACCGCCTCGGTGCCCGCCTCGGTCCTCCAGTGGCACCCTGACACCGTCGTCTGCCTCGACGAGGCCGCGGCCGCGGGCCTGCGCAACCGCCAGTACTACGACGACTCCGCGGCCGGCCTCCCGACCGCCTGACTCACCCGACCTCGACCACGACCTTGCCGAGCGACCGGCCCGAGCCGACCCGCTCGAGCGCGGCGGGGACCTCGTCGAGGGAGTAGGTGCGGTCGACCCGGACCTCGACCGCACCCTCGGCGCACCTGCGCAGCAGCGGTCCGAAGTGCTCCGGTCCCTCCCGGACCGCGAGGACCCCGAGGGACCGCCCGCCGGCCACGCCGAGCAGGCTGCCGACCGTGAGCACCCGCAGCAGCGCGCGGGTGCTCCCGCCGACGCACCGGTAGCGACCGTCCGGAGCCAGCGCCCGCCGGTAGGCGAACACCGATCGCCGGGCGACGAGGTCGAGGACGAGGTCGAAGGGGCCGTGCCGGGTGAAGTCGTCGCGGGTGTGGTCGAGCACCTCGTGGGCGCCGAGGGAGCGCATGTGGTCGAGCTTCGCGCCGGTGTCGACGGCGGTGACGTGGGCACCGGCGGCGACGGCGAGCTGGATGCAGAACGCACCCGACCCTCCACCGGCCCCGTTGACGCACACCCGGACCCCGGGCCCGGCCCACCGGGTCCCCTGGAGCGCGATCGCGGCCGACTGCGGGACGGCCGCGGCCTGCACGAACGACAGCTCGGGCGGCTTGGCGGCGAGCGCGCAGGCCGGGGCGAGGCAGTACTCGGCGAACCCGCCCTTGGACGCCAGCAGGTCGCCGACCACCTCGTCGCCGACCTCGAGCCCGGTGACCTCCGGGCCGAGCGCCTCGACGACCCCCGCGACGTCCGACCCGAGCACCGGCCGGGCCGGGCGCCGGAGGCCACCGAGCCGCGCGTACGCCGGGCGGCCGCGCAGCGTCTCCCAGTCCGAGAGGTTGACCGAGGTGGCGCGCACCCGCAGCAGGACCTCGCCGCCTCCCGGCACCGGCACCGGGCGCTCCTCGAGCCGCAGCACCTGCGGGGGTCCGTACCGGTCCTGGACGACGGCCTTCACGGGCCCAGCGTAGGAGGAGCGGGCATCCGGACGCGTTCCGTCCGGTGGCGGGGCTAGCGTGCCGCCCATGGTCGACGTCGACACCGCCCGCCTCACCGTCCGCCCCCTCGGTCCCGACACGTGGGCGGCGTGGGAGGACCTCGCCGCTCGGCACAACGGCGTCTTCGGCGGCTGCTGGTGCACGTGGTTCCACACGATGCCGTCCGAGAAGCCCCGGGACGCCGACGCCAACCACGCCCTCAAGGAGCAGTGGGTGCGCGAGGACCGCTCGCACGCCGCGGTCGTGTTCGACGGCGAGGAGGCGGTCGGGTGGGCGCAGTACGGACCGCCCGCCGAGCTGCCCAACATCCACCACCGCAAGGAGTACGACGCCGGCCTCGTCAGCCCGCCCGACTATCGGGTCACCTGCTTCTTCGTCGACCGGCGCTACCGACGCCACGGGGTGGCCGAGGTCGCCCTGCGCGGTGTCGTCGATCTCGTCGCGCAGGCCGGCGGCGGTGTGCTCGAGGGCTACCCGCACGACCTCGCGGGCACGACGAAGAAGATCTCCTCGTCCTTCCTCTACGCGACCACCCGGACGATGTTCGAGCGGGTCGGGTTCGAGCTCGAGCGGACCAAGGGCCAGCGGAACACCGTGATGCGGCTCGTCGTCCCGCCCGCCTGACCCGCGTCAGCTCGGGTTGATGCGGTGCCCGTAGGCCATCTGCTCGAGGCGGGCGATGCGCTCGGCCATCGGCGGGTGGGTCGACATCAGCCGCGAGACGTCCTGGGCCCGGAACGGGTTGGCGATCATCATGTGGCTCGCGTTGACCAGCTGCTGGGTCGGGGCCAGCGGCGCCCGGGCCACCCCGAGCTCGAGCTTCCTCAGCGCGCTGGCGAGGGCCAGCGGGTCGCCGGTCAGCGTCGCGCCGTCCTCGTCGGCGTCGTACTCGCGGGTGCGCGAGATGGCCATCTGGACGACCACGGCGGCGATGGGCGCGAGCAGGGCCAGCGCCAGGCCGGCGATCGGGTTGCGGTCCTCGTCGCTGCTGCCGCCGCCGAAGAGGGCACCGAAGGCGAGGAACTGGCCGATCGAGGAGATGACGCCGGCGATCGCGGCGGCGACCGAGCCGGTGAGGATGTCGCGGTTGTAGACGTGCATCAGCTCGTGGCCGAGCACCCCGCGCAGCTCGCGCTCGTCGAGCAGGCCGAGGATGCCCTCGGTGCAGCAGACGGCGGCGTTCTCCGGGTTGCGGCCGGTGGCGAAGGCGTTCGGGGCCTGGGTCGGTGAGACGTACAGGCGCGGCATCGGCTTGCCGGCGCGGGTCGAGAGCTCACTGACGATGCGGTACATCGCCGGTGCCTGCGCCTCGGTGACCGGGTAGGCGCGCATCGCCTTGATGGCCAGCTTGTCCGAGTTCCAGTACCCGTAGGCCGTCGTCGCGAGACCGATGAGGGCGAACACGAGGATGAAGACGCTGCTGCCGGTCCCCTGCGCGATGAACCAGCCGACGAGGAGCAGGAGAGCCCAGAGCCCGCCGAGCAGCCCGGCGGTCTTCAGGCCGTTGAAGTGGTTGTGCATGTCCGGTGAACGCTCCTGGTGGTCGGTTCGGTTCCGGGTCGGCGGCTCAGCCGAGCCCGCCGAGCAGCCCGTGCGGAAGGGCGCTGACGACGGCGAGCCCGGGCGCGGCGTCCTCGGGGCGGGCGAGGAGGACCGCGAACCACCGGAGGTAGACCGCGAGCCCGACGACGACGGCGAGCACGGCGGCCACCGCGACCGGCCACACCCCGGCGGCGACCGGGGCGGCGACGGCGAGCACCTTGACGACGAGGCCGACGACCCCGGGCGGGAGGCCGGCCAGGACGAGGAGGGCGAGGGCGAGCGGCCCGCCGGAGAGCGGGTCGCGCCGGAGCAGCCCGCGCATCTGCCCGAGGCTGCGGGCCCCGGTCCGGGACACCGCGGCGAAGGCCACCGACGTCGCAGCGGCGTAGACGAGCACGTAGGCGGCGGCGGCCCGCACCCCGGCGCCGCTGAGCGCCGTCAGCGGCACGACGACCCATCCGGCCTGCGCGATGGCCGACCACGCGAGGAGGCGGACCGGGTCGTCCTGGCGCAGCGCGACGACCGTGCCGAGCAGGAGGGACGCGACGGCCGGCACGGCGAGCACGAGGACGACGGAGGGCTCGTCCAGGCCGGTGAGCGCCCCGGCGACGACGAGCAGGGCCGCGGCCGCCGAGGTCTTCGACGCGGCGGCGAGGAAGAGCGAGGTGCCGAGGTCGGCTCCCGCGTAGGCCTGCGGGGTCCACGCGTGGAACGGCACGAGCGACAGCTTGAACCCGAGCCCGGCGACGAGCAGCACGACGGCGAGGACGAGGACGTCGTGGCGGTGCGGGTCGGCCCACGCGAGGGCCGCCGACCGCGTGGAGAAGGTGGCGTCACCGGTCGCGGTGAGCCACAGGGCAGCCCCGAGGACGAGGAGCGCGAAGGACACGAGCGAGGTGACGAGGAGGCTGAGGGCGCCGTGGGCGGCCGACCGGCTGCCGCGGAGGGCGACGAGCGCGACCGCCGGGACCGTGGCGAGCTCGAGGGCGACCAGCCACGAGCCGAGGTCGCGGGCCGCGGCGACGGACACTCCCCCGGTCGTCGCGGCGAGCAGCAGGACCGCGGTGACCGACGCGTCGCGCACCCCCGGCCGCCCGTCGTGGAGCAGCGCGAGCGCCGCCGCCGCCGCGAGGAGGACGCCGGCCTGGAGGGTCGAGGTGCGGGGCTCGGCGGTCCACAGGCAGGCGCCCTGCGGGCCGGGCAGGCAGAGCGTGCGCAACGGCTCGCCCGAGCCGGCGAACGTGCCGCGCAGCGCCAGGCCCGCGCCTGCGACGAGCACGGCGCCGGCGAGCGGCAGCGCCCAGCGGCTGCGGCCGGCCGGCCGGAGGGCGTCGGCGGCGAGGACGAGCACCACCCCGAGGACCGGGGCCAGGGCCGGGGCCAGGGCGAGCCAGTCGACCGTGACGAGGGAGGTCATCGGGCGCCCACCAGGGCGAGGGCGGCGTCGGAGGTCACCGACAGCAGGAGCATCGGGGCGACGCCCAGGACGACGACGAGTGCCGCCAGCCCACCGAGGACCCAGCGCTCGACGCCGACGGCGTCCGGGGTCCGGGCGACCTCGGGGTCGGGCCGGTCGCCGACCCAGACCAGCCCGGCGACCCGCAGCGCGTAGGCCGCCGCCAGCGCCGCCCCCACCGCGGCGAGGACGGCGCAGGTGACGAAGACCGGGCCGGGCCGGCCGGCCGCCGGGACCCAGGCGGAGTACACCGCGAGCAGCTCGCCCCAGAAGCCGGCGAGGCCGGGCAGGCCGAGGCTCGCGGCGAGTCCGACGACGAGGACGAACCCGAGCCGCGGCGAGGTCTCGCGCAGCGCCGGGCGCCGGACCGCGAGGTCGACGTCGCCCCACCGCTGCTTGAGCCCGCCGACGAGGACGAAGAGGAGGGCCGAGACCACGCCGTGGGCGATGTTGGCGTAGAGGGCCGCCTGGAGGCCGGTGTGCGACCCGCTCGCGAGGGCGAGGACGACGAACCCCATGTGCGCGACCGACGAGTACGCG
>JACXUW010000244.1 GCA_014763705.1 Micrococcales bacterium
AGCGTGGGCAGGATCGTCGGCAGCGACGTCGGGAGGACGTGGGCAGCGACGTGGGCAGGATGGTCGGCAGCGACGTCGGGGTCGGCACCGTGAGGTGGCGCAGGTCGAGGTCGGCGGTGACGCGCAGGTTCGTGTAGTCGCCCTTGATCGCCTGGAGCGAGCTGTCCGGGAACGGGTAGGTGAGCAGCAGCTGGAGCGACTTCGGCAGGTCGTCGCCGGCCGCGTTCAGCTGGGCGAGCACCGGCTTGAGGGCTGCGAGGTTCGCCAGCAGGTCGGCCCGCGAGGCCTCGATGACCTTGCTGCCGACCTTCCCGAGACGGTCGAGGGCGGTGAGCATCGTCGTCAGCTGCTCGCGCTGGTCGGCGAGGATCGCGAGGCCCTTGGGCAGCTCCTGGAGGACCCCGGCGATCTGGTCCTTGCGGGCCGCGAGGTTCGCGCTGAGCCGGTCGATGCCGTCGATGGCCCGGACGATCTCCGCCTTCTGCTCGTCCAGCCCGCCGACGAAGGTGTCGAGCTGCGTGATGAGGCTCTTGACGTCCTCGTGACGGCCGCGCAGCGCGTTGTTCAGCTCGGTCTCGATGACCTTGAGCTGGCCGACGCCCCCGCCGTTGAGCAGCATCGAGAGGGCCGCGAGGACCTCCTCGACCTCGGGGTTGCGCCCGGTGCGCGCGAGCGGGATGAGGTCGCCGTCGCCGAGGGTCCCGGTGCCGCCGCCGTCCGGGCGCTCGAGCGCGATGTACTTCTCGCCGAGCAGCGAGGTCTGCTTGAGCTCCGCGCGGGCGTCGTCGGGCAGGTGGCTCGAGGCGGGGATGCGCATCGTCACCCGGGCGGTCCAGCCGTCGAGCTCGATGCCGGTGACCTCACCGACCGTCACCTCGTCGACCTTGACCGACGAGCGGGGCACGAGGTCGAGGACGTCGGCGAACTCGGCCTGGACGGTGATCTGCCGCCCCTCGGCCTTCGGGCCGCCCGGCAGCGGGAGGTCGTAGACGCTCGAGCACCCGGCGAGCACGACGAGGGCGAGGGCGCTGACGGCGGCGGTCAGCGCGCTGCGGCGGCGAGGGGTCGTCATCCGAGCAGCCCTCCGAGCGTCGGGTCGGCGCCCTGGAGCAGGTTCGGGGCGCTCGAGCCGGCCCCGCCGGTGAGGCCGCCGAGGAGGTCGGGCAGCTTGAGGTCGAGCAGGCCGGTCGCCTTGCACAGGTTGGTGTTGCCCGTGCCCGTCGGCCCGGTGATGAGCGAGCAGAGGAGCAGGCCCGGCTGGTTCGTGCCCTGGATGCTCGCCCGGGTGTCGAGGGTGCCGTTCGCCGGGTTGTAGGCGAGCTGGAGGTTCGAGATGGCGACCGGTGCGTCGTCGAGGGTCTCGGCGAGGGCCTTGCGCTGCTCGACGACGGCGCCGGTGACGTCGGTGAGCTTGGCGACGTCGTCCTTGAGCAGGGCCCGGTTGTCGTGGACGAACGAGGTGATCTCGTCGAGGGCGACGGCGAGGTTCGCGAGCGCGGCCGAGAGGTCGCCGCGCTCGTCGTCGAGGGCCGTCGAGACGCTCGCGAGGTTGGTGTTGAGCCGGCGCACCTGGGCGTCGTTCGCGGCGAGGGTCTCGGTGAAGGTGTTGAGGTTCTTCACCGTGCTGAAGAGGTCGCCGCGGCCCTCGCTGAAGGTCTGGACCGCCCGGGAGAGGTTGACCGTGGTGTCGTGGAGGGTCTGGCCGTTGCCGTCGAGGTTCGCGGCGCCGGTGCGCAGCACCCGGGTCAGCGCCCCCTCGGAGTTCGCCCCCTGCGGGCCGAGCGCGACCATGAGGTCGTCGAGGCTCTCGCTGACCCGGTCGAGCTCGACCGGCACGGCGGTGCGCTCGAGCGGGATGTGGGCGCCCGTGCGCATCCGGGCCCCCTTGGTCCACACCGGCAGGAGCTGGACGTAGCGGTCGCTGACGAGCGACGGCGCGACGATGGCCGCCTGCGCGTCGGCGGGCACGGGGTGCTCGGAGGTGAACTCGAAGCCGACCCGGACGCTCGGCCCGTGCGGCTCGACGCTCGTCACCTCCCCCACCTTGACGCCGAGGATCCGCACGTCCGAGCCGGGGAAGAGCCCCACCGCGCGGACGAAGTCGGCGCTGACCCGCACCGGCTCCGGGCGGGGCCAGAACACGACGGCGGCGGCGACGAGCGCCACGACGAGCACCCCGGCGACGAGCGCGAGCCGCGGCGGGACGGCACGGGCCCGCGTGCCGAGCCCGCGCAGCCACGACGGGGCCGCGGGCGCGGTGGGGCGGCGGAGGGTCGGCATCCTCATCGACCGACACCCCCGACCGGGTTGGTGAGGTTCTGGATGTAGGTGTCGAACCACGGGCCGGTGCCGAGGGTGTTCGCGAAGAGGCGGGTGAAGGGCGCCATCGCCGCGATGGTCTGCTTGAGGTCGGACTCGTGCTTCTGCAGGGTGCCGAGCACCTTCTGCAGCTGGGCCAGCGCCGGCTTCAGCTGCGCCCGGTTGTCGCGGACCAGCCCGGTGACCTGCTGGGCCAGCGCGCTCGTGTTCGTGAACAGGGTGTGGATGGCGTCCCGGCGCGTCTCGAGCTCGGCGACGAGGAGGTCGGCGTCCTTGATCAGCTTGTCGACGACGGCGTTCTGCTCGGCGACGGTGCCCGACACCGAGTTCGCCGCCCGGAGCAGCTCACGGAGCTTGTCGTCGCGGCTCGCGATCGTGGCCGAGAGCCGGCTCAGGCCCTCGAGCGCGCCGCGGACGTTCTCGGGGGTGTCCTTGAACTCGGCGGCGAGGACGTCGAGCGACTGCGCGAGCTGCTGGGTGTCGATCCGCTCGGTCGTGCGCGTGAGGTCGGAGAACGCGGTGACGACGTCGTAGCTCGACACGGTGCGGGTCAGCGGGATCTGCGAGCCGCGGGCCAGCTGGCCGGTCCCCCGCGGCTCGAGCGAGAGGTACTTCGCGCCGAGGAGGGTCTTGATCCGTACCGAGGCGCCGGTCGACGGGCCGAACGCGACGTCCTCGGTGACGACGAAGTCGACGCGCACGTGCGAGCCCTCGAGGTCCACGCCGGTGACCTTGCCGACCTTCACCCCGGCGATCCGCACGTCGTCGCCGTCGCGCAGCCCACCGGCCTCGGTGAACGCGGCGCTGTAGTCGTCGCCGCCGCCGATGAACGGCAGGCTCGAGGCGTTGAAGGCCGCCACCATGAGCACGACGACGACCGCGAGTCCGGCCACGCCGAGGCGCAGCGTGTTGCGGTCCTTGGGGGTCGGCGCGGCGCTCATGACCGGCACCTCGCCGCCGCGACGTCGTACCCGAGGCCGCCGGGGGTCTTCCCGGTCGGGAGGAGCAGGTTCTTCACGTCGAACCGGCAGAGGTAGAAGTTGAACCACGAGCCGTACGTCGCCGTCCGGGTGATCGTCGAGATCTTCGTCGGCGCCTGGCTGATGAAGCGCTCGAACTCCTTCGTGTTCTGGGGCTCGTTGAGGGTGCTCGCGAGGCCGCCGAGGTTGGCGATGTCGGCCTTGAGGTCGGGCCGGCCGGCGGCCAGCAGGCTCGCGGTGTCGCCGGTGAGCCGGTTGATGTTCGTCAGCGAGTCGCCGATCGCCTTGCGGTCCTGGGACAGCCCGGAGACGAACCGCTGGAGCTGGGTCAGCAGGTCCTTGAAGGCCGAGTCGTTGGCCTCGACGGTGGTCAGCACCGTCGTGAGGTTGTCGATGGTGCGGCCGATGACGGCGTCGCGGTCGGCGAGCGCCTTGGTGAGCGAGGCGGTCTGGCCGAGGAGGCTGTTGATGTCCCCGCCCTCACCCTGGAGGACCGAGATGACCTGCGCGGAGAGCTCGTTGACGTCCTGCGGCGAGAGCGCGGCGAAGAGCGGCTTGAAGCCGTTGAAGAGGACGGTGAGGTCGAGCGCCGGGTGCGTGTGCTCGCGCGGGATCGTGCCGCCCTCGGGCAGCGGCGTCGCGTCGCCGGGCTCCTGGGTGAGGGCGACGTAGCGCTCCCCGACGAGGTTGCGGTACTTGATGGTCGCCGCCGTGCCCCGGGTGAGGGTCGTGCTGCGGAGCACGCTGAAGGTCACCTCGGCGCTCACCCGGTCCTCGGCGACCCTGATGTCCTCGACGGTGCCGACGCGCACGCCGGCGATGCGGACGTCCTGGCCGGTGGAGAGACCGGTGACGTCGGTGAAGACGGCCCGGTAGTCGGCCTTGTCGCCGGGCAGGACGTTGGCGATGGTCGCCGCGAGGATGCCGGTCGCGAGGACGGTGACGACGACGAAGGCGAGGAGCTTGACGAGGCTCGGGGTGGTCTTCACTGGTTGACCACCTTCCCGCGCAGCATCGGGCCGGCGAGCAGGGTGGTCAGCGCCGACGGCTCGCCCTGCCCCTCCGCGGCGAGGGCGATGGCGACGACCTGCTGCTCGGCCTCGGTGCCCGCCAGCCCGGAGTCGACGTTGCCGACGGCCAGGCCGCTCGGGGCGAGGAGCGCCGAGGGCAGCGCCGAGCGGGCGGCGCCGCCGCTGCCGTCGGCGAAGTGGGCCGCGCCGCGCGGGCTGGCCTGGCTGCCACCGGGGTTGGGTAGGCCACGGCAGCTCGGACCGCGGTCGTCGTTCCACGCCGGCTCCTGGCCGGGCCGGTAGCCGCCGCGCTGCGGCGGGGTCTCGAGGGTGATGTGGAACTGGCCGCCGGCGAAGATGCCCTCGGCCCGCGGGAGCCAGTTGACGAGCCCGGCGGCGAGGCACGGGTAGATCGGGGCGTGCTTCGCCAGCACCGCGAGGGTGGGGCGCTGCACGCGGCCGACCTGGATGATCCGGTCGTCGTTCTTCTCGAGGAACTCGGCCGTCGTGTTCGCGAACCCCGCGGTGCCGGCGAGGAAGCCGGCCAGCTGGTCCTTCTTCTCGACGATCGTCGCGTTGGTCGTCCGCAGTGCCTGGGCGGCCCGGAGCAGGTCGGGGGCCGCGGTGGCGTACGTGCTCGCGAGGTCGGCCAGCCCGCTGATGTCGGCCTGGATCAGCGGCATCTGCGGGTTGAGCTGCGTGAAGTACCGGTTGACGAGGACGAGGTTCTCGCCGAGCTTCTCGCCCCGCCCGTCGAGCGCGGTGGCCAGCGCGTTGAGGGTGGCCGCGAGCTTCTCCGGGTGGATGGTCCGCAGCAGCGGCAGCAGGTCGTCGAAGACCCGCTCCAGCTGGATGGCCACAGAGCTGCGGTCCTGGGGGATGACGTCGCCCTCGCGGATGTGCCGACCCGAGTCGCCGGCCGGGGCGACGAGGTCGACGAACCGCTCGCCGAAGAGGGTCTTCGGGAGCAGCCGGGCGCTGACCGACGCCGGCACGAGGTCGACGGCGTCGGGGTCGAGGGCGAGGGTCAGCGTGGCGCCGCTCGCGGTGG
>JACXUW010000245.1 GCA_014763705.1 Micrococcales bacterium
AGACCGAGGTCGGCGAGCACGGGGGCCAGCCGCTCGTCGAGGTCGGGGGCACCCGTCGCCTGCCAGTGGTCGAGCGCGTGGGCGAACGCGTCGCCCGCTGCCGTCCCGGCGTCCTCGGCGGACATCGCCGCGGCGGCGGTCTCCATCGCCGTCGTCGCGGCGGCGGCACCGGTGCGGCGGGCGACGTACCCGCGGATGGACTCCTCGGCGACCCGCTCGTGCTCCTGCGGCAGCCAGCCGACGAACGCGTCGGCCGGCGCCGTCGAGACCGTGCCGGCGAGCGGCGCGAGGTCACCGGCGAGGACGCGCAGCAGCGTCGTCTTGCCGGCGCCGTTCGCCCCGACGACACCCACGACGTCGCCGGGGGCGACGGTGAGGTCGAGGGACTCGAACAGGGTGCGGTGCGCGTACCCGCCGGCCAGGCCCTTGGCGACGAGGTCCGCACTCATCCTCCGATCGTAGGGTCGCGGTTCCGCCCGGACCGCCGCGACCCCGGTGGCCCACCCGACCGCCCGGGGGTGTGGACTGGGTGGATGCGAGCCATCCACCTCTTCGGAGCCGGGGACGTCCGCGTCGTCGACGCCCCGGACCCCGCCCTCCGCCTGCCCACCGACGCCCTCGTGCGAATCACGCGCTCCTGCATCTGCGGCAGCGACCTGCACCCCTTCCACAACGCCGAGCGGGACGAGGCCGGTCACCCCATCGGCCACGAGTTCGTCGGCGTCGTCGAGGAGGTCGGCGCCGAGGTCACGACCGTGCGACCCGGCGACTTCGTCATCGCGCCGTTCCTCATCTCGTGCGGCGAGTGCGAGTACTGCCGGGCCGGGCTGCAGACCTCCTGCGTCCGGGGTGGTGGCTGGGGCGACACGAACGGCATCGGGTCGGACGGTGGCCAGGGCGAGGCCGTGCGCGTCCCGCTCGCCGACGGCACGCTCGTCCCGGTCCCGGGCATCACGGAGGACACCGACGAGCGGATGCTCGCCTCGCTCCTCACCCTCTCCGACGTCTACGGCACCGGATGGCACGCCGCCCTGAGCGGCGGTGTCTCGCAGGGCAGCACGGTCACCGTCATCGGCGACGGGGCGGTCGGGCTGCTCGCGGTCCTGGCCGCCCGGCAGCAGGGTGCCGAGCGGGTCGTCCTCATGGGGCGGCACGCGTCGCGCACCGACCTCGGCCGCGAGTTCGGTGCCACGGACGTCGTCGCCGAGCGCGGTGAGGAGGGCGTCGAGGCCGTCCGCGACCTCACCGACGGGGGCAGCCCGGTCGTCCTCGAGTGCGTCGGGATGATGCCCGCGTACGAGCAGGCGCTCGGCGTGGTCCGTCCGGGAGGGACGATCAGCCGCGTCGGCGTGCCCCAGTACACGGACGGTCCCGTGGGCCGGGTCCTGTTCGGCCGCAACGTGACCCTGACCGGCGGCGTGGCGCCGACCCGTGCGTACATCGAGCAGCTGCTGCCCGGCGTCCTCGGCGGGTCGGTCGAGCCGGGGCGGGTCTTCGACACCGTGCTCCCCCTCGAGGAGGGGCCGGCCGGCTACGCGGCGATGGACGAGCGGACCGCGCTCAAGGTGATGCTCCGCCCCTGACCCGCATCGACCGGTGGCCGGACGGCGTCAGGACGGCATCAGGACGGGTCGGGCAGCTTGCCGCTGCGGGCGACGTCCGGGTCGGTGCACGAGGAGAGGTCGAAGCAGCACGGGCGGCGCTTGCCGTGGTCGATCTTGTCGATGCTCACCCCGACCCGCTTGGCCCGCGTCTCGGCGCTGCGCGTGGCGCCGACCCAGCGGACCCACTCCCAGCGGGCCATCGGGGTGATGTCGTCCCAGACCTCGCGGATGTGCTCGGGCGCCGCTGCGAGCGCCTCGGCGAGGTCCTCGGGCACGTCCGGCTCGGGCCACTCCTCGGCGACGACCAGCTCGAGCTCGACGGTGTCGCCCGGTGCGGCGGAACCGGGGTCGAGCCGCACCCAGTGACCCCGCCGACCGTCGGGCTCGACGACGGTCGCGAACGGCTCACCGTCGAGGGAGCCGGTGACGGCGACCTGCCCGCGCGACGGCAGCGCCCGGCTGGCGTCCGCCGGCAGCCGGACGAGCCGGGTGTCGCCGACCGTCTCGGCCGGGGCCGTGAAGCGGACGGTCACCGTGTCGGTGGAGGCGCTCATGCCTCCATCATCGCGGTTCGAGGACGTCGACGGACAGCACCGTCGGGAGGTGCCGCACGATCTCCTCCCAGGTCTCGCCCTCGTCGCGGCTGGCGAACACCGAGCCGCTGTTCGTCCCGAAGTACACGCCGGCTGGGTCCTGCTCGTCGCCGGTCATCGCCTGCCGGAGCACCGTGAAGAAGCACGCCTCCTGGGGCAGCCCGTCGCGCCGGGCCTCCCACGTGGCCCCGCCGTCGCGCGAACGCCACACGGCCGCAGCCGCATCCGGCGGGTAGCGGCCGGCCATGTCACCGTTGAGCGGCAGCGTCCACACGGTGTCGGGGTCGCGCGGGTGGGCCCAGAGCGGGAACCCGAACGTCGACGGCAGGTTGGCCGTGACGTCCTGCCAGGTCTGCCCGCCGTCCGCGGAGCGCCAGACCCCGTAGTGGTTCTGCTGGTAGAGGACGTCCCCTCCCGCGTGCTCGACGTGGTGCACGCAGAAGCCGGTCTTCCCGTCCGCCGGGCCCGCGGGGTGCCGTGCGTCGGCCCCGGCCTCGGGGTCGGCGAGGTCGTTGGCCCGCTCCCAGGTGACTCCGCCGTCGTGCGTGACGAAGACACCGGCCGCCGAGATCCCCACCCACAACCGCTCGGGGTCCGCCGGGTCCGCGACGATCGTGTGGAGGACCAGGCCCGCGCCGCCGGGGTTCCACTCGCCGCGCGACGGGTGGTCGCTCAGCCCCTTGACCTCCGACCACGTGCGGCCGTCGTCGTCACTGACGAGCAGGGTCGCCGGCTTGGTGCCCGCGTAGAGCCGCTCGCCGGCGCGGCGCAGCGACCAGACCTGCGAGAACGCCTCACCGAACGGCGCCGGCTCCTCGGTCCAGCCGACCATCGCGGCGAAGTCCGGGTCGTTCGCGGCCCACCGGTCCATCTCGCCGGTGGTCAGCTTGGTCAGCTCCCAGGTGTGGCCGCCGTCGTCCGAGCGCCACACGCCGGCGCCCGACCAGTCGCCCCCGCCGCCGGCCCACATCGTGCCGGTCCGCGGGTCGCCGACGGCGTGGTTGATCGGCCACCCGTCGCAGTAGGGCCCGCGCACCGTCCATCCGGAGCGTTCGGCGTCGCCGTCGACGACGAACGCCCCCTTGCTGGTGCCCACGAGCAGGTGGATGGCCGGGTCAGCCATGGTCGGCTCCTTCCGCCGGGTCGCCCGCGGTGGTGGGCGGGCGGTGTCGTCCAGTGTCCCGAGGCCCCGCCGGGGCGGCAAGGGGTCGGGCGTTCGGGCAGGGTCCATCGCTCATGGGAGGGTCGACCGGGACCGGCCGCGGAACTCATCGGTCCCGTCCGGCATCCGAGCGCCGGGACGACGTCAGGCCCCGGACCGCTCGGCGAGTTCGCGGAGGAAGGTGGGCACCCGGCCGGTGCCGTAGTCGTAGAAGCGGGCCCAGGTCGGCCGGATGCCGATGCGGACCATCTGCGGGTAGAAGCCGCGGACCGCCTCCTCGAACCCGGCGTAGGCGTCCGGGTCCATCGACCGCCGCGCCGCGGCCAGGTACTCGGGGACGACGCCGTCGACGACGGTCAGTTCGGCCCGGCCGCGCAGCGAGAGCGAGCGCGCCGAGTCGGGGGTGCCGCCCGCGTCGAGCGCCACGGCGACGTCCGGGTTCGCCCGCAGCGCGGTGGCCTTCGGGGCGGTCGTCGCGGTCGAGACGACGAGCTCGGTCCCGGTCCACCACGAGCCGACGGGGACGACGCGGGGCGTGCCGTCGGACGCGAGGTAGGAGAGGTGGGCGAGCGAGGTGCCGCACAGCAGCTCCTGCGCACCCTCGAGGGCGAGCTCGGCGTCGATCTGGTGCTGGTCCATGGTGGTCCTCCGGCGGGTCAGGCGACGGCCGCGGGTCGGGCGTCACCCGGGGGACGGAGCCGGCGGCCGGTTCTCGACATCGCCGACGGGGGCCGGATGCGCGTGCACCGCGCGACCGCGCTCCCAGCCTCGGGGGACGATGATCGGAGGGTGCCCCGGGCCACCGACGTCCCGGGGCGCGCAGGAGCGACGGGAGCGCAGCGCATGGACCTCGACCTGACCGACGACGAGCGGGACATCCGCCAGTGGGTGCGGACCTTCGTCGAGAAGGAGGTCGTGCCGCTCGAGCCCGAGGTCCTGGCCCGCGAGCGCCGGCACGAGCGCGGGTTGCCCGCCGAGGAGCTGAAACGGTTGCAGGACACCGCACGTGAGGCCGGCTTCTTCGAGGTCCTCACCCCGGAGGAGTACGGCGGGATGGGGCTGTCGGCGGTCATGGCGGCGCTCGTCGAGATCGAGCTCGGGCGCTCGTTCGTGCCGTTCCGGTTCGCCGGCGAGGCCGACAACATCCTCTTCCACGCGACCGAGGCGCAGCAGGAGGAGTACCTGCGGCCGACCATCGAGGGCACCCGGCGCAGCTGCTTCGCCATCACCGAGCCCGGAGCCGGGTCGGACGCGCGGGCCATCCGCACCAAGGCGGTCCGCGACGGCGACGACTGGGTCGTCACTGGCGAGAAGACGTTCATCACCGGCGGGCACGAGGCCGACTACGTCATGGTCTTCGCCGTGACCGACCCCGAGGCGCACGCTGCGGGCCGCACCGGCGAGTCGGTCACCTGCTTCCTCGTCGACCGCGACCGCGGGTGGACCTCGCACCCCATCGACACGATGGGCGAGTGGGGTCCGGCGGCGCTGACCTTCGACGGCGTGCGGGTACCGGGGCCGGCGGTGCTCGGCGAGGTCGGGAAGGGCTTCGCGCTCGCGATGCAGTGGATCGGCAAGGGGCGCTACCTGCTGCCCGCGCGCGCCCTCGGCGGCTGCGAGCGGATGGTCGAGATGGCGATGGAGCACGCGCGCTCGCGGGTGACCTTCGGCAAGCCCATCGCCGAGCGGCAGGCCATCCAGTGGATGATCGCCGACTCGGCCGTCGACATCGAGGCGCTGCGCTGGCTCGTCCTCTCCGCCGCGTGGCAGGTCGACCGGGGACGGGACTCGCGCCAGGCGCAGTCGATGGCCAAGCTGCACGGCGGGGTGCACGCCAACGAGATCGTCGACCGGATGCTCCAGGTGCACGGCGGGATGGGCTACACCCGCGAGCTGCCGCTCGAGCGGTGGTACCGCGAGCTGCGGCTGCTGCGCATCTACGAGGGCACCGACGAGATCCAGCGGCGGACCATCGCCCGCAACCTGCTCAAGGG
>JACXUW010000699.1 GCA_014763705.1 Micrococcales bacterium
ACCTTCTGCGGCGAGTACGGCGAGGAGCCGCCCTCGCGCAGGACGTCGTCGTGGCTGCCGGGCAGGGGGGTGCCGGCCACCGTCGTGAAGCCGTCGGCGTGCTCGCGCTCCTCGAGGTCGGCGAGCCCGTCGGGGGTCCCGAGGCTGCTGAGGGTCCCGGCCGTGAAGGCGGCCATCAGCCGTTCGGCGAGGAGCCGCCGGTCGGCGCCGAGCCCGAGCGCCGGGGCGGCGAAGGCGGCCGCGACGTCGTCGAGGTCGGTGCCCGCGGCGGCGGCGAACGCGCCCTCCTCCGGCCGCTCGTCGTACCCGTCGGCCGACCCGTCGACGGGCACGCCGAGGACCGAGCCGTGGAGCAGGCTGTGGTAGCGGACCGGGGCGGGGGCCAGTACGGTCGAGGCGACCTCGGCCACCGGGATGCCGAGCCCGAGCGGCCGGTCGAGCGTGCGCTCGGCCGTCTTCCCGTGCGCGTCGAGCGTGACGACCTCGCGGCCGTCGTCCGGGGCGGTCATCCCGAGCCGGGACCTCAGGCGCCGCTCGCGCCGGTCCGGCTGGGCCTCCGCGGGGTCCGCGTCGTCGAGCGGCACCTCCCAGCCGAGCTCCTGCGCCGCCGCGGTGAGGCCGACCCGTCCGTGCGCGGACGCCAGCGGGTCCTCGTCGGCGGCGGACCACCACCCGGCCACCGTGTACGCCGCGCGGTCGCGGTCGAAGCCGGCGGGGAAGGCGGCCCGCAGCGCGTCGAGGTCGGTCAGCGGGTCGTGGAAGGCGAAGCGGTCGCGGCTCGCGGCGTAGGTCGCGGTCCACAGCGGCGTGCCGGCGGCGACCGCGTCGAGCGGGCTCATCGTGCTCGCCGCGCTCGCCGAGGTCGGCCGGCCGGTGACCTCCTCGAGCGGGGTCACCGTCCCGGTCGCGGCGTCGACGAACCAGCCCGTCGTGTGCACCGCCCGGGCCCCGACCGGGTAGAGGTGGCGCACGACGACCCAGCGGTCCGGCAGCGGTCGCCACCGTGGGTCGCCGGTGGTCTCGTCGCGCTCGGCCCGCAGC
>JACXUW010000700.1 GCA_014763705.1 Micrococcales bacterium
CCACGGGATAGCCCAGCAGGCGGTCGGGCTGGCCGTCCACCATGCCCGGCTGCCACAGGAACGCGCCGTTTGCCGTCTTCAGCTTGCGCACCTCGGCCAGCGTGGCCGCGCGGAGGCGCTCGAGCGCGTCGCGGTGGCGGCCGAGCAGAGCCCAGGGCTCGGGTGCCACCAGCGGACCGAGGGCGCGCAGGTGCGAGCGGGCGCGCTCGGTGAGCCCGCCGACGGCGAAGAGCACGGCCAGCTCGGTGTGCGGCCCGACCCACGCCCAGCGGGCCGGACCGGGCACGGCACGGAACCGGTCGGCGACGTCCTCGAGCTCGGCGAGGACCTCGCGGCGCCGCAGGTAGCCCCGCTCGTGCCCCGCCTCCTCCGCCCGCCAGCGCAGCAGGTGGGCCGTCGCGAGGACGGTGCACTCGACCGTGCCGGGCGCGGCGGCCGCCGCCACCTCGCGGGCGAACGCGAACGCGGTCTCCCACGAGCCGGTCGGTGGGACCAGGGCCCGGAGGTACTCGTGCTGGCCCTGGCTGTGGTGCGGGCGGACCGCGAAGAGGCGCAGGTAGCGGCGGTGGGCCTCACCGACCGGCAGGCCCCGCAGCCGGGCGGCGCGCACCCGCAGCACCCAGGCCTCGGGGTCCTCGGGGTCCTCGGCGCACAGCCGCAGCAGGCTCTCCTCGGCCCGGCCGAGCAGGTCGCGGCTGTGCGCCAGCTGCTCGCTGGACACCTCGCGACCCCGGAGGCCGGGGAGCCCGTCCTCGGCGACGACGAGCCACCGGTGGGCGAGGAGGGTGCGTGCGCCGCCGTCGTCGGGGTGCGCGGCGAGGTGGGTCTCGAGCACGTCCTCGAGGGCTGGCTGCCCGGCGAGGAGCTCGCGGGCCAGGCTCTCGTCCGGGCCGTGGTGGTGGCCGAGCGCGGCGAGGTCCTCGAGCGTGCCGACGACGTCGCCGGACATCGCCCGGCGGCGCAGGGCGTCGAGCTCGGGGAAGACCGCCCCCGGGTCGGTGACCGGGGCGGGGGCCGCGGCAGCCATGCGCGCATCGTAGG
>JACXUW010000701.1 GCA_014763705.1 Micrococcales bacterium
AGACGGTCGCCGCCGGTGCCTCGTCGGCCGCCGCCCGCAAGTGGTGGTCCGGCGAGATCGCCCGGCGGGCGAACACCGAGGGCGAGGACGTGCCGACGTACGCCGCGCGCCTCGGCGTCACCCCGGCCCACGTCGTCGAGCTCGAGTCGCTCGTCACCAGCGGGCGGCTCAACGACTCGATGGCGCGGCAGGCCTGGGAGGGCGTCCTCGACGGCGAGGGCACCCCGACCGCGGTCGCGGACGCCCGCGGGCTCGAGCTGGTGCAGGACTCGGGGGCCCTGGAGGCGGCCGTCGACGCCGTCATCGCGGCCAACCCCGACGTCGCCGACAAGGTCCGCGACGGCAAGGTGCAGGCCGCCGGGGCCCTCATCGGCCAGGTGATGCGCGAGATGAAGGGCCAGGCGGACGCCGCCGCGGCCCGCGCCATCATCCTCGAGCGGCTCGGCCAGGCCTGAGCCCTCCGCCGGTCCGTCGCCGCGTCAGCGGCCGCCGCCGCCGAGCAGTCCCCCGAGCACGTCCCCGATGATGCTCCCGGCGTCGATGCCGCCGGACTGCGGGGTCGCGCCGGACGAGCCGCCCTGTGCCGCACCGCCGGTGACCGAGCCGAGGACGTCCTGGAGGGTGCCCTCCACACCACCGCCACCGCCGCCGGTGGACCCGTCGCGCGCGCCGCCGAGCACCTGGCCGGCGAGCCACGAGAGCACCATCGGCGCGAGGACGGGGATCAGCTTCTGCACCAGCGCGCCGCCGACACTCTGCCCGCTCAGCGGGGAGCCGCCGAGCCGCGCGACGACCTCGTCCTGACGGTCGCCGAAGATGTGGCCGGCGATGGCCCGGCCGTCCTGCTCGTCGATGGCCGACAGGTCGGCGCCGCCGGAGAGCAGCCCCGGGTCGTGCCGGCACTCATGGGCGGACTCGACGCGAACGCCCGCGGCGGCGGGGCGGCGTCGCTGGTCGAGGCGCTCGGCAGCCACGACCCGGGGCTGCTCTCCGGCGGCGCCGACCTGTCGGCCATCGACGAGCAGGACGGCCGGGCCATC
>JACXUW010000702.1 GCA_014763705.1 Micrococcales bacterium
GATGGCTGCGCTCGACGCCATCGCTTGCGCGCCAGTCCAGGCGCTGCAACAGGCCGAGGCTCTGCGCCAGGATCAGCCCACCGGCAGACGGCGGCGGGGCGCCGATCAGCTCGTGGCGCGTATCGATGGCGAAGCGCAGCGGTTCGCGCTCGACGGTGCGGTAGCCGGCCAGATCATCCAGCGTCCAGATGCCGCCGGCGGCGCGCACGCCCTCGACCAGACGCTCGGCGAGTGGGCCGCGGTAGAAACCGTCATGCCCTTTGTCGGCGAGTAGCCGCAGCGTGGCGGCGAGCTCGGCGGCGTCGTCGAGGACCGCGTCGAGCGCGGCGATCCCGCCGTCGACGTCGCCGTCGGCGGCCCGGACCGCGGCCCGGGAGCGCAGCGCCTCGAGGAGGACCGGGAGGGTGCGGCTGCGCCGGGCGAGGGCCACCGCGGCGTCGAGGTCGCGGCCCGCGGTCGCGAGGTCGTCGCCGTCCCACGCGGCGGTGCCGGCGCGGTAGCGGGCGTGGCTCGCCTCCTCGAGGCGGTCGGCGGCCTCGAACGCCTCCGCGGCCTCCGTGAAGACCGTCCGGGCCACGACGACGGCGTCGAGCTCGAGGGAGGCGTTGCCCAGGGCCCACGCGGTGGGGCCCACGAGCTCGGGGACGTGCCGGCGGACGACGGGCAGGGCCGCGGCGAGCAGCTCGGCCGCCTCGAGCGCGCGTCCCTGCTCCACCCAGGCGAGGCCGAGGTGGCGTTGGGCCACCGCGAGCGACACGGGGTCACGCAGCCGCACGGCGAGGGCCAGCGCGTCGGCGGCCCGCGGCTCGAGGCCCGCCCAGTCCGCGGCGTCGACGAGGAGGTCGCACCATGCGAAGAGGACGGCCATCCGGGATCCGTCGGGGACGTGCCGCACCGCCGCGGCGCGCTCGTAGAGGGAGCGGGCGGCGTCGTGGTCGCCCGCCGTGCGAGCCATCCGGGCGCGCAGGTCGAGGACCTGCACCGTCAGGACGGGGTGGTCCCCGGCCAGCCGCTCCGCGTCGTCGAGCAGCCGGTGGGC
>JACXUW010000246.1 GCA_014763705.1 Micrococcales bacterium
TCCCGTCGTGCGTCGCCGGGTCGTCCGACGTGGCCGACGGCGACGGCGTCGAGGTGGCGCTCGAGGGCGCCCGGACCGGGAGCCGTTCGGCGAAGGAGGCGTTGCCGAGCACGCCGGCGAGGGCGGGGGTGACGGCCACGGCGGCTCCGAGCGTGATGAGGGCGATGCGTCGCATGGTGCTGGTCCTTCCGGGGAGGTTCTCACAGGAGCGGGGCCGGGGTCGGCCCGTCGACGAGAACGGTGCCCGGGACGCGAGGACACCCACCATCGGGCTTTGGTCCTAGTACCCCTCCCCCGGTCGAGAGACGAGGACATGCCGCCTCCCGACATGGGGAGGCGGCATGTCCTCGTCGTTCGTCGGGCGGACCCGGGCGGCCGGGGGGCTGGTTGCGTGGGCCTCAGGCCTCCTCGTGCCGGTCGGCGTTGGCGTGGATGGCGTCGTGGACGTACTGCGCGAGGCCGGGCGCCTGCTCCTCGTAGGTCCTCGTGAACCGTGGGTCGGCGAGGTACATGTCCGCGAGCCCCCGGTGGAAGGTGTGGTCGAGGTCGTAGAAGCGCCGGTGGATGAGCAGCCGGTGCGCCTCGGCGGCGTCCATCGCCCGCTGCGAGGTCGGCGGCTCGCCGGCCTGCATCGCGGCGACGAGCTCGGCGCCGACGGCGTCCTGCTCGGCCTTGACCTCCTCCCAGTCGGCCTTCGTGTAGCGGTCGGTGCGGCGCTTGGACTGCTTCCAGGCGTCGGTCTCGCCCCAGCGCTCCTCGGCCTCCTGCTGGTACTCCTCGGTGAAACCGTCGCCGAAGAGCTCCTTGAGGTCGTCGGTCGTGGCGGGCTGGTCGTTCATCTCTCTCTCCAGTGCTCGGTCGATGGCCACGACGAGCTCCTCGAGCTCGCCCAGCCGGGACACGACCACGGCGCGCTGGCGCAGCAGGTGCTCCGCCGCCGTCCCGTCACCGTCGAGCAGGTCCCGCACCTCGTCGAGGGGCAGGTCCAGCCGGCGGTAGGTGACGACGCTGGAGAGCCGGGCGAGGTCCGCATCGGTGTAGAGGCGGTACCCCGCGGGCGTCCGGCCGGACGGGACGACGAGGCCGATGGCGTCGTAGTGGTGCAGCGTGCGCACCGTGACGCCGAAGGTCTCGGCGACCTGGCCGACCGTCAGCTCCACCCGGTCAGTGTGCTGGCTCGTCGTGGTCATGTCATCCACGGTGCTGCCTCACGTCGCGTGAGGGTCAAGCCGCTTCCTGCCCGAGGTTCACGCCACGCGCGTATCGGGTCACCCGATACGGCCGCGCTTCCCCCCGGAACCGTTCCCGGGGAAAGCGCACCGTTCTCGGGTCACCCGATACGCGTGGGGTGGCCGGGAGGGCGGCGCGAGGTTCAGGCCTTCGGGGTCTCGAACCAGTTCGCGAGCGCCGACGCGAGCCCGAGGTCGCCACGCGCCTTGACCTTGCCCATCATGAACATCATCGCCGGGTTGCCGGTGCCCGTGACGAGCTTGAGGAACTCGGCGGGGCCGGACATGAGGGAGAGCTGCGGCTCGGCGGTCGGCGCCTTCTCGACCGTGCACGTGCCGCGGTCGACGACGACGGCGTAGGTGTCGCTGGAGTCCGCCGGGCCCCCGGTGACCCGGAAGTCGATGCGGGCGCTGCGGTCGCCGGCCTTGTCGGCGCGGAACTGCTCCGGGAACCGGGCGAAGACCGCGTCGAGCAGGGCGCCGCGGTGCTCGCCCGCGAAGGCGTCGCGGATGTCGGCGTCGGACGCACCCTTGACGGCGGCGACGAACTCGCTGGGCGAGGCGGTGGTCAGGGACTGCGGGTCGAGAGCCATGCCGACGAACCTACTCGCCGGTAACCAGCCACGCAACGGCGCCAGCCGCCCGGTCAGGCCTTCTTGGCGGCCTTCTTCGTCGTCTTCTTCGCGGTCGTCTTCTTCGTCGTCCGCTTGCGCGCAGTCTTCTTCGCCGGCCCCTTGGCCCGCTTCTCGGCGAGCAGCTCGTACCCACGCTCGGGCGAAAGCTGCTCGGGGTCGTCGTCCTTGCGCAGCGTCGCGTTCGTCTCGCCGTCGGTGACGTACGGCCCGAACCGCCCGTCCTTGACGACGACCGGCTTGCCGGACACCGGGTCCGTGCCGAGCTCGGCGAGCGGCGGCTTGGCGGCGGCCCGGCCGCGCTGCTTCGGCTGCGCGTAGATGGCCAGCGCCTCCTCGAGCGTGATGTCGAAGAGCTGCTGCTCGGAGGTCAGCGAGCGCGAGTCGGACCCCTTCTTGAGGTAGGGCCCGTAGCGACCGTTCTGCGCCGTGATCTCGTCGCCGGACTCGGGGTCGGAGCCGACGACGCGCGGCAGCGAGAGCAGCCGCAACGCCGTGTCGAGCTCGATGGTCCCGAGGTCCATGTCCTTGAAGAGCGAGGCGGTGCGCGGCTTGACCTTGTTCTTGCCCTTGCCCTGCTCCTCCTCGGGGACGACCTCGGTGACGTAGGGCCCGTAGCGCCCGGACTTCGCGACGATGTCACGGCCGGTGCCGGGGTCCTGACCGAGGACGCGCCCGTCGTCGGCCGCGCGGTCGAGCAGCTCGCGGGCGATGGCGGGGGTCATCTCGTCCGGGGCGATCTCGTCGGTGATGGTGGCCCGGCGCGGCTGGGCCGCAGCGGAGTCCGCGGCGGCGGCGTCGGTGACCTCACCGGTCGAGGCGTCGACGCCGGCCGGCACGACCTCCTCGACGTACGGCCCGTAGCGCCCGACGCGCACGACGATGCCGTCGCCGATGTCGATGGTCGAGATGGCCCGCGCGTCGATGTCGCCGAGGTCCTCGACGAGGTCGCGCAGCCCCTCGGCCGAGCTCGCCTCGTCGCCGAAGTAGAAGCGCCGCAGCCACGCCGCGCGCTGCTCGTCACCGCGCGCGATGGCGTCGAGGTCCTCCTCCATCGAGGCGGTGAAGTCGTAGTCGACGAGCCGGCCGAAGTGCTCCTCCATGAGGCGCGTCACCGCGAAGGCCAGCCACGACGGCACGAGGGCCGAGCCGCGGTTGCTCACGTAGCCGCGGTCCTGGATGGTGCCGATCGTCGAGGCGTAGGTCGAGGGCCGGCCGATGCCGCGCTCCTCCATCGCCTTGACCAGGGTCGCCTCGGTGTAGCGCGCGGGCGGCGAGGTCTCGTGCCCGTTCGCCTCGGACCGGCGCACCTCGAGCCGGCGACCGGCGCCGAGCTTCGGCAGGCGGCGCTCGTCGTCGTCGCGGGCGCGGGTGTCGTCGCGGCCCTCCTCGTAGGCGGCGAGGAAGCCCCGGAAGGTGATGACGGTGCCGCTCGCGGAGAGCTCGACCTCGCGGGCCGGCGCACCGTCGCGCAGCGTCGCGGCCAGCCGCACGGACGCGGTCGAGCCGCGGGCGTCGGCCATCTGGGAGGCGACGGTGCGCATCCAGATCAGCTCGTAGAGGCGGTACTCGTCGCCGCGCAGCTCACCGGAGACCTGCTTCGGGGTGCGGAAGCGGTCCCCGGCCGGGCGGATCGCCTCGTGCGCCTCCTGGGCGTTCTTCACCTTGCGCTCGTAACGGCGCGGGGCGTCCGGCACCGAGTCGCCGCCGTAGAGCTCACGGGCCTGCTGCCGCGCGGCGGAGGTCGCCGCGTCCGACAGCGTCGTGCTGTCGGTCCGCATGTAGGTGATGTAGCCGTTCTCGTAGAGGCGCTGGGCGACCCGCATCGCGTTGCGGGAGTTGAGCCGCAGCTTGCGCGACGCCTCCTGCTGGAGCGTGCTCGTCGTGAACGGCGCGCTCGGCCGGCGGGTGTACGGCTTCTCGGAGACCTCGGCGACGGTGACCTCGGCGCTGCGCAGCGCCTCGGCGATGCCGGTCGCGCGCTCCTCGTCGAGCTGGACCGCCTTGTCGCCCTTGAGCGTGCCGTCATCGGCGAAGTCGCGGCCGGTGGCGACGCGCTTGCCGTCGACCCCGGTGAGCCGGGCCGTGAAGAGGTCCTCCTGGGCACCGGGCGTGACGTCGGCGTCGACGTCCCAGTACGAGGCGCGCACGAACGCCATCCGCTCGCGCTCGCGCTCGACGACGAGCCGGGTGGCGACCGACTGCACGCGGCCGGCGGACAGGCCCGCCTTGACCTTGCGCCACAGCACCGGGCTCACCTCGTAGCCGTAGAGGCGGTCGAGGATGCGCCGGGTCTCCTGCGCGTCGACAAGGGAGGTGTTGATGTCACGGGTCTGGTTGGCCGCGCGCTGGATGGCCTCACGGGTGATCTCGTGGAAGACCATCCGCTTGACCGGGACCTTCGGCTGGAGGGTCTCGTAGAGGTGCCACGCGATGGCCTCGCCCTCGCGGTCCTCATCAGTGGCGAGGTAGAGCTCGTCGGCGTTCTTCAGGAGGGCCTTGAGCTCGCGGACCTTCTTCTTCTTGTCCGCGTCGACGACGTAGTAGGGGTCGAAGTCGTCGTCGATGTTGACGCCGAACTTGCCGAACGGCCCCTTCTTGACCTCGGCCGGCATCTCGCTCGGCGTCGGGATGTCACGGATGTGCCCGACGGACGCCTCGACGTCCCAGTCGCTCCCGAGGTAGCCCGCGATGGTCTTCGCCTTCGCGGGGGACTCGACGATGACGAGCTTGCGTCCGGATGCCATGCCAACCTGCCTGTTCCGTCGGCCACGTGCAGCGGATTCGTCGCTGCTCGGACGTGGTGACGGGCCGACGGTAGCGCCCGGAGGCCGACGGGCGCACACCCGGGTCGTCGGACGGACCGGGTCGCGCCGCGCGGTCAGTGCCCGCCGCGGACCAGCCGGACGATGACACCGACGGTCCCGAGCGCCGCGAGGACGAAGTACATCGCGAGGTGACCGGCGTAGCTGCCGAGCACCTCGCCGTCGGTGATGTTCTCCCAGACGAAGGACGCGCGCGACACCCCGGCCGCGGCGGCCTCGGCGGCGTGCGCGGAGTAGTACTGCGAGGCGTCCCAGCCGACGAGGGCCAGCGCGGTGCCGACGACCCCGAGGACGATGAGCGCGAGGAGCGGCAGCATCCCGCGGCGCGGCGGGGCGCCGGCCGCCTTCGCGTAGCCGAGCACGGCGCCCGCAGCCAGCACCACGGAGGTGACCGACGCGACGTAGCCGAGGTTCCACACGACGACCGCGAGGACCCCGGCGCCGAGGACGACGAGCAGCGCGACGGCCAGGCCGCGACCCACCCGCTCGACCGGCTCGGGCGCGGCCGCCACCGGCGGCGGCGGCGGGAGCGTGACGTCCGAGAGCCGGCGGGCGGGCTCGGCCGGCGGCTCGGACGAGGCGAGGGCCGGCGCGGGCGTCGGCGCGCCGGGGACGGGCTGCGGGGCCATCG
>JACXUW010000703.1 GCA_014763705.1 Micrococcales bacterium
CCGCCCTCGTCGCCCCGGCCCTGGCCGCGCTCCCCGCACCGGTCCCGGCATGAGCCGGCCGACGATCTACGACGTCGCCCGCGAGTCCGGGGTCTCCATCAAGACCGTCTCACGGGTCATCAATGACGCGCCGAACGTCCGCCCCGAGACGGTGGCCCGGGTCCGCGGCGCCATCGAGCGGCTCGCCTACCACCCCGACCCGGCGGCGCAGCGCCTCGGCGGGGGGCGGTTGCCCACCGTCGGCGTCGTCGTCGACTCCATCGCCGACCCGTTCTTCGCCCGGCTCGCGGCCGTCGTCGAGGACCGCGCCACCGCCGTCGGGATGGACGTGCTCGTCGCGTCGACCGGCCTCGACGAGCACCGGATGCGCACCCAGATCCAGCGGCTGGCCCGGCGCGGCGTGGCAGGGCTCGTCGTCGCGCCGTTCGGCGAGCCGGACGCGGTCGCCGCGGCGCTGCCCGACGACGTGCCGGTCGTCGTCGTCGACCGCCCGTGCGGGGTCACCGGCACCGACGTCGTCCGGGTCGACGACGAGGCCGCGGCCCTCGACGCCGTCCGGCACCTCGTCGCCCACGGGCACCGGCGGGTCGCGTTCCTCGGGCGCAGCGGCTCGTTCGCGACGCTCCGAGACCGGTACCGCGGGTACGAGCGGGCGCTCGCGGAGGCCGGGGTGGCGCTCGACCCCACGCTCGTCGAGACGCGCGCCTGGACCGCGGAGGAGGCCTACCCGCACGCACTGGCGATGCTCGCGTCACCCTCCGCCCCCACCGCGGTGTTCGCGGCGACGCCGATGATGGGCCTCGGGGTGCTGCGGGCCCAGCAGCGGCTGCACCGGCAGGACGTCGCGCTCGTCGTCTTCGGCGACCACCCCGGCTCCGAGCTGATGACGCCGCCGACGACGGTCGTCGACCAGCGCCCGGAGGCGTTGGCCGAGACCGCGTTCGACCTGCTCGTCGAGCAGTCCGGCGCCGTGCTGACCTACGAATATGCAATCACCGCGCTGCGCAGCCGGCGCTTTCTCGAGCGTGCCGACA
>JACXUW010000247.1 GCA_014763705.1 Micrococcales bacterium
TGCCGAAGCGGATGCTCACCGGCGTGCCGTGGTGCCGCTGCTCGTAGTGCAGGTGGGCCGAGGACTGGCCGCCCGACTTCCCGACCGCCCCGATGGTCGTCGTCGCCTCGACGTGCTGACCGACCTTGACGTCGATCCGCGACAGGTGCGCGTAGAACGTCGACCAGTTGTTGCCGTGACCGATGAGGACGCGGTTGCCGTACCCGCCCCCGCCGACCCCGGCGGAGACGACCTTGCCGGCAGCGCTCGCCTTGACCGGCTTGCCGAGGTCGGTGTCGCCACCGGTCGGCAGGTTGAGGTCCATCGCGCGGTCGCTCGGGGAGTGCCCCGCCCAGGTCGACCCGCGCCAGGTCTGGTGGCAGGGGAACGGCACCTTGAGCAGCGGTCGGTCGGCGGCCTCGGCGGGCCGGGCGGCCGCGACAGAGACGACGGCGGCGGCGGTGGCCGCGAGCGCGGCGAGCCCCGCCGTGGCGCGGCGGGTGGCGGACGTGGCGGACGTGGTGGGCATGGGTTCCCTCCCGGAGTCGGCCCCGGCTCGTCGGGCCGGGGTCCGCACCCACCGTCGCGCAGGGCGCTGCGGCGACGCTGTGCCCGCGGTCTGCGGGCGGCGGTCCGCGCGGCGCCCGGCCGGACCTCCCGGGGCTAGCGTGGCCCCGTGCGCCACACCCGCAGGCACCTGCTCATCGGCGGCGTCGTGCTCGTCCTCGTGTGGGCGCTCGTCCCGCTGCCGGGCCAGGGGGTCGTGGCGCGGCTGCTCCTCGGCTGGGTCGTCGGGTCGCTCGCCTTCAGCATCCCGGTCCTCGTGCGCTGCCACCGGGCCGACGCGGCGGCGACGCGGAAGCACCTCGAGGGCCTCGAGGGCGGCCGCACCGAGACCGACGTCGTCGTGGTCACCGCGGCCGTCGCCAGCCTCGGCGCGGTCGGCGTCATGCTGCTCGCTGGGCGGGGCGGCGGTGGCGAGTCCGCCCTCGCGGTGGCCGCGGTCGCCTCGAGCTGGCTGGCCGTGCACACCGTCTACGCGCTGCGGTACGCGCGCCACTGGTTCCTCGACGAGCCCGGCTGCGTCGACTTCCCCGGCTCGGACCACCCGCGGATGTCCGACTTCGTCTACCTCTCCTTCACCCTCGGGATGACCTACCAGGTCTCCGACACCGACCTGCGCACGTCCGCCGTCCGCAGCCTCGTCCTGCGCCACACGCTCCTCTCCTACGTGCTCGGCACCGTCGTCGTCGCGGCGACCATCAACCTCGTCGTCTCCCTCGCCTCCTGACGGCGTCGCCGGTGCGGCATCCCGGGACTACCGTGGCGGGCATGGCCCCCACCGACCTCGTCGACCTCGCGGGTCACGAGCAGGTCGTCTTCTGCTCCGACCCCACCACCGGCCTGCGCGCCGTCATCGCCCTGCACTCGACGGCCCTCGGCCCGGGGCTCGGCGGCACGCGGTTCCACCCCTACGGCTCGATGGACGAGGCACTCGCCGACGTGCTGCGGCTCTCCCGGGCGATGTCGTACAAGAACGCGCTGGCCGGCCTCGACCACGGCGGCGGCAAGGCGGTCGTCCTCGGCGACCCCCACCGCGACAAGACCCCTGAGCTGCTCCGCGCCTACGGCCGCTTCGTCGAGTCCCTCGGCGGGCGCTACGTCACCGCCTGCGACGTCGGCACCTACGTGGCGGACATGGACGTCGTGTCCGAGGAGACGCGCTGGGCCACCGGCCGCTCGCCCGAGCGCGGCGGCGCCGGTGACTCCTCCGTCCTCACCGCCCTCGGGGTGTTCCAGGGGATGCGCGCCGCCGCCCAGCACGTCTGGGGCGAGCCGACCCTCGCCGGCCGGCGGGTCGGGCTCGCGGGCGTTGGCAAGGTCGGGTCGAGGCTCGCCGAGCACCTCCTCGACGACGGCGCAGAGCTCGTCGTCACCGACGTCGACGACACCGCGGTCGCCCGGCTGCTCGAGCGGCACCCCGCCGTCACGGCGGTCCGCGACGCCGACGAGCTGGCCCGCACCGAGCTCGACGTCTTCAGCCCGAACGCCCTCGGCGGAGCGCTCGACGACGAGACCGTCGGCGCACTGCGGGCGCGCGTCGTCTGTGGGGGCGCCAACAACCAGCTGGCCACCGACGACACCGCCGACCGGCTGGCCGAGCGCGGCGTGGTCTACGCCCCGGACTTCCTCGTCAACGCGGGGGGCGTCATCCAGGTGAGCGACGAGCTGCACGGGTTCGACATGGAGCGCGCGCGGGCCCGCACGCAGGCGATCTTCGACAGCACGCTCGAGGTGCTCCGGACCGCCGACGCCGAGGGCGTCACCCCGGCCGTCGCGGCCGACCGGCTCGCCGAACGGCGCATCGCGGCGGGCGGTCGGACCCCGTGGCTGCCGGCGCCGACCCGGGGCTCCGTCTCGTAGGTCGGAACACCCCCGGCCTCCGCCGGTGTTGACGTCGGTGGCGTCGCCGAGAGGCCCGCGGGCCATGTATCGTTGGCGTCACGATATGCACACCATTCCCGGAGCCGCCCCGCGGTGTGGGATGACCCCCGCTTCGGGGCCATCCGACCTGTGGTGCCGCCCCGGCAGACGCACGAGGGGGTCACGCCATGGGGCGCGGCCGAGCCAAGGCCAAGCAGACGAAGGTCGCCCGCGAGCTGAAGTACTTCAGCCCCGACACCGACCTCTCCGCGCTTGAGCGAGAACTCCACACCCAGACGACTCGCGGCGACTCCGCCGACGAGCGCGACTGGGAGAACGAGGACGACTACGGGCAGTGGACCTCCGGGTCCCGCTGACGCCTCGTCCGCTCCTCCCACGTGCGCGTGGTGCGCTGAGCCACCCCGGCTGAGCGCGTGCGGCACCTGCCGCACGGTGCCGTGGTCTGCCATGCTCCCCCCATGAGCACGTCCACCGCGGCCGAGACCCGTCGCCTCGGCGTCGAGACCACCGGCATCGAGATCATCGACGAGGCCGAGCGCACCGCCTCCCCCCGTGACCTCTTCTGGCCGTGGTTCGCGGCCAACGTGTCGGTCTTCGGCATCTCGTACGCCGCCTTCGTCCTCCAGTTCGGCGTCTCGTTCTGGCAGGGCGTCCTCGTCGCCGTCGTCGGCATCACCGTCTCGTTCGCACTGTGCGGCGTCATCGCCATCGCCGGCAAGCGCGGCTCGGCGCCGACGATGATCCTCTCGCGCGCCGCCTTCGGGGTCACCGGCCAGAAGGTGCCCGGCGTCATCTCGTGGCTCACCTCGATCGGCTGGGAGACCTTCCTCGCGATCCTCGCCGTGCTCGCGACCTCGACGATCTTCACCCGGCTCGGCTGGAGCAGCGGCAAGGGCACCCAGGTCGTGGCCGCGGCGGTCGTCGCGGCGCTCATCGTCAGCGCCTCGGTCGCCGGCTACCACGTCATCATGCGGCTGCAGTCGGTGCTCACCTGGGTGACCGGCGTCGTCACCATCGGCTACATCGTGCTCACCGTCGACCACGTCGACTGGTCGGCCGTCACGTCGCTGAAGGGTGGCTCGCCGGGTGCCGTCGTCGGCGCCCTCGTCATGGTGATGACCGGCTTCGGGCTCGGCTGGATCAACATCGCCGCCGACTGGTCCCGCTACCAGCGACGGGACGCCTCGGGTGGTGCGATCGTCGCGTGGAACACGATCGGCGGCGCGGTCGCCCCGGTCGTCCTCGTCCTCTACGGGCTGTTGCTCGCGGGGTCCGACGAGAAGCTCCGCAACGGCATCGCCGCCGACCCGATCGGCACGCTCGCGACGCTGCTCCCGACCTGGCTGCTCGTGCTCTTCCTCGTGGCGGTCATCCTCTCCCTCGTCTCGGGGGCGGTCCTCGGCATCTACTCCTCGGGCCTGACGCTGCTCTCCCTCGGCGTGCGCATCCCGCGGCCGGCGGCGGCGTTCGTCGACGGCGTCATCCTCACCCTCGGCACGGTCTGGGTCGTCTTCTTCACGAAGAACTTCCTCGGCCCGTTCCAGTCCTTCCTCATCACCCTCGGGGTGCCGCTCGCGGCGTGGGCCGGACTGATGATCGGCGACATCTGGCTGCGCCGGCGCGACTACGCCGACGACGACCTCTTCACGCCGCGCGGCCGCTACGGCTCCTGGGACCTCGTCTCGATCGGGACGATGGTGCTCGCTTCCGTGCTGGGCTGGGGGCTCGTCGTCAACGGGTTCGCCGCCGACGCCGCGTGGAACAACTGGCAGGGCTACCTCATCGAGCCGCTCGGCCTCGGCACCTTCGTCCCGGCGTCGCAGGGCGGCCCGTACTGGGACGGCACCTGGCCGTACGCCAACCTCGGGGTGCTGCTCGCGCTCGTCCTCGGCCTGCTCGGCTCTCTCGTGCTCCGGCGGGGCACGGTCCGCCGCCAGGAGGAGACGCCGGTCCCGGAGCGCGCCGCCGAGCCGGTCGCCTGATGCCGGGGCCCGACGAACGGCTCGTCGTCGTCGACCCCCAGGTCGTCTTCGCCGACCCCGGCACCTCGCCGTGGGGCTCCCCCATGTTCGCCGGAGCCGTCGGGAGGATGCGCGAGCTCGCCGACGCGTTCGGTCCGGAGCGCACCGTGGTCACGCGCTTCGTCGCCGACCCGGGGCTCGGCGGCTCCTGGGGTCCGTACTACGCGGAGTGGCCGTTCGCCCTCGTCCCGGACGACGACCCGTTGTACGCCGTCGTCCCCGAGCTGGCCGAGGTGACACAGACCGTCGTGACGGCCGGGACCTTCGGCAAGTGGCCGGTCCTGCGGGCGGTCGTCGGGGCCTCGGGCCGGGTGACCGTCGCCGGGGTGGCCACCGACTGCTGCGTCATCTCGACCGTCCTGCCGATGGCTGACGCGGGCGTCACGGTCGAGGTCGTGGGCGCCGCCTGCGCCGGGTCCACCCCCGAGAACCACGAGCGGGCCCTTGCCGCGATGGCGCTGTTCGCCCCCCAGGTCACCGTCGTCTGACGCCGGGGGGCGCCTCAGGCGAGCCGCTGGAGCAGGAGCGCGGCGGCGCCGACCGCCGAACCGAGAGCGCCCGCCAGCAGGCCGGCGCCGACCGGACCCGACGAGCGTCGTCGGAGGAGGAGCGCCAGGGCGGCGAAGCCCGAGCACCAGCCGAGGAGCAGGGTCGGCGCGAGGAGGGGCAGCGTCGCGAGGACGCCGAGCGCCCGGACTCCGACGGCGACCGCGGCCAGCGTGGCCACGACGAGCACCGAGGACGTCCATCCCCGGGCCGTGCTCAGGTGGTTCGCGGGCGAGGCGTGGCGGGCCGAGGTCGTCGGGCGCAGGGCCGGGGTCGCGTCCATCCCTCGAGGGT
>JACXUW010000248.1 GCA_014763705.1 Micrococcales bacterium
GTCGGTCGCGGCGGTCACCGGCCTCCAGAAGTCCGACCTCATCATCGCCCTCGGCGCGCGCTTCGACGACCGGGTCACCGGCCAGCTGTCGACCTTCGCGCCGGAGGCCAAGGTGATCCACGCCGACATCGACCCGGCCGAGATCAGCAAGAACCGCAGGGCCGACGTGCCGATCGTCGGCGACTGCAAGGCCGTCGTCGCCGACCTCGCGGAGGCGGTCGAGGCCGACATGGAGGCCGGCCAGGGGGGCGACTACACCGCGTGGCGCGAGCGGGTGGCCGGCTGGAAGGAGACCTTCCCGGTCGGGTACACCGCCCCGGAGAACGGTTCCCTCTCACCCCAGTACGTCATCGAGCGGCTCGGGGCGATCGCCGGCCCGGAGGCCGTCTACGTGGCCGGTGTCGGCCAGCACCAGATGTGGGCCGCCCAGTTCGTCGAGTACGAGCGCCCGAACGCGTGGCTCAACTCCGGCGGGCTCGGCACGATGGGGTACTCGGTGCCCGCGGCGATGGGCGCGCAGGTCGGCGAGCCGGACCGCGTCGTCTGGGCCGTCGACGGCGACGGGTGCTTCCAGATGACCAACCAGGAGCTCGCGACCTGCGTCATCAACAACATCCCGATCAAGGTCGCGGTCATCAACAACAGCAGCCTCGGGATGGTCCGCCAGTGGCAGACCCTCTTCTACAACGAGCGCTACTCGAACACCGACCTGCACACCTCGCACGGCTCGCGGGTCCCCGACTTCGTCAAGCTCGCCGACGCGTACGGGTGCGTCGGGCTGCGGTGCGAGCGACCGGAGGACGTCGACGAGACGATCCGGCAGGCGATGGAGGTCACCGACCGGCCGGTCGTCGTCGACTTCGTCGTGCACCGCGACGCGATGGTCTGGCCGATGGTCCCCGCCGGCGTGAGCAACGACCTCATCCAGGTGGCCAAGGACACCGCGCCGCAGTGGGACCGCGAGGAGTCCGAGGCCGTCGAGCAGGACACCGACGCCGACCACGACGGCCGCTGAGGAGCCACCATGAGCAAGCACACCCTGTCCGTCCTCGTCGAGAACAAGCCCGGCGTCCTCGCGCGCATCGCGGCCCTCTTCTCCCGACGCGGCTTCAACATCGACAGCCTCGCGGTCGGGGAGACCGAGCACCCCGAGGTCTCCCGGATGACCGTCGTCGTCGACGTCGAGGACCTGCCGCTCGAGCAGGTGACCAAGCAGCTCAACAAGCTCGTCGAGGTGCTCAAGGTCGTCGAGCTCGAGCCCGGCTCGGCGGTGCAGCGCCAGGTCATGCTCATCAAGGTCCGCGCCGACGCCGCCACCCGCAGCCAGGTCCTCGAGTTCGTGCAGATGTTCCGGGCGAAGGTGGTCGACGTGGCGACCGAGTCCCTGACCATCGAGGCCACCGGCACCGGCGAGAAGCTCACCGCGCTGCTCGAGGTCCTCGAGCCGTTCGGGGTCCGCGAGCTGGTCCAGTCCGGCCTCGTCGCGATCGGCCGCGGGCCGCGCTCGATCACGGACCGGGCACTCCGCAGCGCCTGAGCCGCAACGGCCTAGAGTCCACCCCCAGTACCAGCCAGCAGCACCCCCGACCCGAAGGAGAGGCCTGTTCCGATGGCCGAGATGTTCTACGACGACGACGCCGACCTGTCCGTCATCCAGGGCCGCAAGGTCGCGGTCATCGGCTACGGCAGCCAGGGCCACGCGCACGCCCTCAACCTGCGCGACTCGGGGGTCGACGTCCGCGTCGGGCTCGCCGAGGGCTCGAAGTCCCGGCCTAAGGCCGAGGCCGAGGGCCTGACCGTCCTCTCCGTCGCCGACGCCGTCCGCGAGGCCGACCTCGTCGTCATCCTCACCCCGGACCAGGTGCAGCGCGGCCTCTACGCGGCCGAGATCGAGCCGAACCTCAAGGAGGGCGCGGCGCTGCTCTTCGGGCACGGCTTCAACATCCGCTTCGGCTACATCCAGCCGCCGGCCGGCTCCGACGTGCTCATGGTCGCCCCCAAGGGGCCGGGCCACATCGTGCGCCGCGAGTTCGTCGACGGCCGCGGCGTTCCCGTGCTCCTCGCCGTCGAGCAGGACGCCTCGGGCTCGGCCTGGGACCTCGCGAAGTCCTACGGCAAGGCGATCGGCGGCCTGCGCGCCGGCGGCATCCGGACCACGTTCACCGAGGAGACCGAGACCGACCTGTTCGGCGAGCAGGCCGTGCTCTGCGGCGGTGCCTCGCAGCTGGTCATGTACGGGTTCGAGACCCTCGTCGAGGCGGGCTACCAGCCCGAGGTCGCGTACTTCGAGTGCCTCCACGAGCTCAAGCTCATCGTCGACCTGATGATCGAGGGCGGCATCGCCAAGCAGCGCTGGTCGGTCTCGGACACCGCCGAGTACGGCGACTACGTCTCCGGCCCGCGCGTCATCGACCCGCACGTCAAGGACAACATGAAGGCCGTCCTCGAGGACATCAGGAACGGCGCCTTCGCGAAGCGCTTCATCGACGACCAGGACGCCGGCGCCCCGGAGTTCCAGGCGCTGCGGGCCAAGGGCGCCGCCCACCCGATCGAGGCGACCGGCCGTGAGCTGCGTCAGCTGATGGCCTGGGTCGACACCGACCGCGACAGCGACTACACCGAGGGCTCGGCCGCCCGCTGACCCCGACGAACGACGAGAACATGCCGTCCGCCCCGAAGGGCAGGCGGCATGTTCTCGTCTCTCGACCGGGCGGTCCGGGACGGACCTAGGCTGTCGGCCGTGGAGGACCTCGTCGCCGGCTGGCCGTTCTGGGTCGTCCTCGTCGTGTTCTGGGTCGGGGCGTTCGCCCGTGGCACCGCGACCTACTGGGTCGGCCGGGGGGTGCGCGCCGGGGGAGGACGCACCCGCTGGTCGCATCACCTCGACCGGCCCGGTGTCGCCCGCGCGGAGCGGTTCGTCCGGCGGGTCGGCCCACCGGCGGTCACGCTCGGTTTCCTCACCGTCGGGCTGCAGACCGCGATCAACGCCTCGTCCGGGATGCTCCGGATGCCCCTGCGCCGCTTCCTGCCGGCGGTCGCCCTCGGCGCCCTGCTCTGGGCGGTCGTCTACACCACGGTCGGGATGGCCGTCGTCGACGCCGCCCTCGGCCGGGTCCCGTGGTGGTGGCTGCTCGTCGCCGCCGGGGTGGTCCTCCTCGTCGTGCTCGCCGCCCGTCGGCTGCGGCGACGCGTCGATGCCGAGGCCTGAGCCCGCTGACGTGCGACGGAGCGCGACGACGGTCACATGGTGGTCACCGGCGTCCACATGCTGGCTCGCGCCTACGATGGACGTCCCGGCACAGCGGCGTGCCGGACGGCACGTCACCGCATCGGCGGACCCCACCCACACGCTCGACCGTAAGGGACCTTTCACGTGACCAAGCCCGTCGTCCTCATCGCCGAGGAGCTCTCACCCGCGACCATCGACGCCCTCGGCCCCGACTTCGAGGTGCGCCACACCGACGGCGCCGACCGCTCCCAGCTGCTGCCGGCCCTCGCTGACGTCGACGCCGTCCTCATCCGCTCGGCGACGAAGATCGACGCCGAGGCGTTGGCCGCCGCGCGGAACCTCAAGGTCGTCGCCCGCGCCGGGGTCGGCCTCGACAACGTCGACGTCGACGCCGCGACGAAGGCCGGCGTCATGGTCGTCAACGCCCCCACCTCGAACATCACCTCCGCCGCCGAGCTGGCGGTCGGGCTGCTCCTCGCCTGCGCCCGCAACATCGCGCCGGCCAACGAGGCGCTGAAGAACGGCGCGTGGAAGCGCAGCAAGTACGGCGGCGTCGAGCTGCTCGAGAAGAAGGTCGGCATCGTCGGCTTCGGCCGGATCGGCCAGCTCGTCGCCGAGCGGCTCAAGGGCTTCGGCGTCGAGCTGCTCGCCTACGACCCCTACGTCTCGGTGCAGCGGGCCGGCCAGCTCGGCGCCCGTCTCGTCACCCTCGACGAGCTGCTCGCGGAGTCCGACTTCATCACGATCCACCTGCCGAAGAACGCCGAGACCCTCGGCCTCATCGGCAAGGAGGCGCTGGCCAAGGTCAAGCCGAGCGTGCGGATCATCAACGCGGCCCGCGGGGGCGTGCTCGACGAGGAGGCCCTCGCCGAGGCGATCTCCGACGGTCGGGTCGCGGGCGCCGGCCTCGACGTCTTCGCGTCCGAGCCGTGCACCGACAGCCCGCTGTTCGGCTTCGAGTCGGTCGTCGTCACGCCGCACCTCGGCGCCTCGACCGAGGAGGCCCAGGAGAAGGCCGGCGTCGCGGTCGCGAAGTCGGTCCGGCTCGCGCTCGGCGGCGACCTCGTGCCGGACGCCGTCAACGTCTCGGGCGGCGCGGTCGCCGAGGAGGTCCGCCCGGGCATCGACCTCGTCGAGAAGCTCGGCCGCATCTTCACCGCCATCGCGGGCTCGGTCCCTGTGCAGCTCGACGTGGAGGTGTGCGGCGAGATCACCGCGCACGACGTCTCGGTGTGGGAGCTCTCCGCGCTCAAGGGCCTCTTCACCGACGTCACCGAGGACCCGGTCACCTACGTCAACGCCCCGCTGCTGGCCAAGGAGCGCGGCTGCGAGTCGCGGCTCGTGACCAACGCGGCGGCCGAGGAGTTCCGCAACGTCACGACGCTGCACGGCACGCTCGCCGACGGCACCACGGTGTCGGTCGCGGGCACGCTGACCGGCCCGAAGATGGTCCAGAAGGTCATCGGCGTCAACGGCTACGACCTCGAGGTGCCGCTGAGCACGCACATGGCGTTCTTCTCCTACGTCGACCGCCCGGGCGTCATCGGCGCGCTCGGCCGGCTGCTCGGCGACGCGGACGTCAACATCGCCGCGATGCAGGTCTCGCGCAACGACGACACCGGCTCGGCGCTCGTCGCCCTGACTGTCGACAGCGCGATCCCCGAGGACGTCGTCGCCGCGATCGGCGCCGAGATCGGTGCGGACACCGTGCGGGTGGTCAACCTCGGCTGACGCCCACCGGCTCCGGACGGCGGACCGTTCCCTCGGGGACGGTCCGCCGTCCGCGTGAGCGGCGCAGGCCGGCGGCGAGGGCGAGGCCCCACAACAGGAAGAGAGGGTCCCAGAGCCACGCGTGCCCACGGGTCGCGGCGAGGTCGCCGACCGGGCCGAGGACCCCGGTCAGGGCGAGGTTCGCCGCGAGCGTGTTCGCCAGGCCGTAGCCGACGAGCAGCACGGCGCCCAGCCACGCGGCAATGCGCAGCCCGTGCCGCGGGCCGCCACCGCGCGCGGCCACCCAGGGCACCCAGGCCCCGGCCAGCTTGCCCACCC
>JACXUW010000003.1 GCA_014763705.1 Micrococcales bacterium
GCTCCGACCCGGTCGCGCACCCACCCCGAGGCGATGACCGGCAGCACCCACTCGGCCCCCGGCAGGGTGGCCGAGCGCAGCAGCGGGCTGACCTCTCGCCCCAGCCCCCCGCTCGCGACCAGGACCAGGCCCTCGACCCGTTCGGGGAAGAGGTAGGTGAAGACCATCGCGATGCCGCCGCCCAGCGAGTGCCCGACGAGGGTGACCTGCTCGATGCCGAGGCGGTCGAGCAGGTCACGCAGCGTCGCCGCGTGCGCCCCGAGCGAGTAGTCGCCGACCGGCCGGGCGGACTCGCCGTGGCCGAAGAGGTCGGGGACCACCACGCGGTGGTCGTCGCCGAGGACGTCCACGAGGTGGGCCCACTGCCGCTGGGAACCGAGCAGGCCGTGGATGAAGAGCAGGGTCGGGCCCTCACCGGTGTCGGTGTAGGCCATCGCGTGGCCGTGGATGGTCACCACCCGCTCGACCGGCGTCGTGGCCATGGCAGCTCCTCGGGTGTCTGGGACACGCCCGATGTTACTCGCCGGTAGCCGGTGTGGCGTCAGAGGGTGAAGACGACCTTGCCCGTGACCCGCCCCTCGACCATCCGGACGAAGCCCTCGCGGGCCTCGGCGAGCGGCGTCACCGAGTCGACGAGGGGCTCGATGCCGGCGCCGACGACGAACTGCGCGAGCCGCTCGAGCTCGTCGCGGGTCCCCATCGTCGAGCCCACCACGCGCAGCTGCTTGAAGAAGATCTTCGTCAGCTCCGCCTTCGCCGGCGCGTCGCCCGAGGTGGCGCCGGAGATGACGACCGTGCCGCCCGGGCGCAGGCTGTTGATGCTGTGCGACCACGTCGCGGCGCCGACGGTCTCCATCACGGCGTCGACGCGCTCGGGAAGCCGCGCGCCGCTCTCGAAGGCGCGGTCGGCGCCGAGGGCCACGGCGGCCTCGCCGCGCTCGGGGTCGCGGCTGGTCACCCACATCCGCAGCCCGGCGGCGGCGCCGAGCTGGACGAGCGCGGTGGCCACTCCCCCGGCAGCGCCCTGGACGAGCACGGTCGCGCCGGGCTGCACGCCGGCGTTCGTGAAGAGCATCCGGTAGGCGGTGAGCCACGCGGTCGGGAGGCAGGCGGCGTGCTCCCACGAGAGCCCCACCGGCTTGGGGACGAGGTTGTGCCGCGGCACGGCCACCCGCTCGGCGAGGGTGCCGTCGTGCACCTCGGACAGCAGCGAGCGCCGCGGGTCGAGGGTCTCGTCGCCGCTCCATCCGGGCGACGGCACGACGGCGTGCACGATGACCTCGGTGCCGTCCTCGGTGACGCCGGCGCCGTCGCAGCCGAGCACCATCGGCAACCGGTCGGCGGGCAGGCCGACACCCCGCAGCGACCAGACGTCGTGGTGGTTGAGGGCTGCGGTGCGCAGCCGGACGGTGGTCCAGCCGTCGGGGACCTCCGGGTCCGGGCGCTCACCGACCTCGAGACCGCTCAGCGGGTCGTCGGCGGACTGGGACTTCGCGAAGGCGGCGAGCATGCCCTCGACCCTACCCAGCGCCCTCCGGGAAGAGGACGGGTGCGGCCCGGTGGAGTGCGTCACGCCAGTGCGGCAGCGGCTCGAGGCCGTGCGCCGCCCACATGTCGTGGGCGAGGACGCTGTAGGACGGCCGGGGCGCCGGCAGCGGGTAGGCGTCGGTGCCGATGGGCGACACCCGGGCCGGGTCGAGCCCGAGCTCCTCGAGGACGGCCTGCGCCAGGCCGTGCCACGACGTCTCGCCGGCGTTCGTGCCGTGCCAGATGCCGTACGGCGCACCGGACTCCACGATGCGTGCGATGCCGTCGGCGAGGTCGACCGTCCACGTCGGCTGCCCCACCTGGTCGGCGACGAAGCCGAAGGTCTCGCGCTCGCGGGCCAGCCGCGCGACCGTCGTCGGGATGTTCCTGCCGTGCGCGCCGTAGAGCCACGCGGTGCGGACCACCCAGGCGCGGGGGCACTCGGCCCGCACCGCCCACTCCCCGGCCGCCTTGGTGCGGCCGTAGGCCGAGGCCGGGGCCACCGGCGAGTCGGCGGGCCACGGCACCGTCCCGTCGCCGGCGACGACGTAGTCGGTGGACACCTGCACGAGCGAGCCGCCGGACGCCGCGACCGCGCGGGCCAGGTTGTCGGCCCCGACGGCGTTGACCGCGAAGGCCCGGGCCTCGTCGGTCTCCGCCGCGTCGACCGCCGTGTAGGCCGCACAGTTGACGACCACCTCGTGCCCGTCCACGACCGCGGCGCACGAGACCGGGTCGAGGATGTCGACCGCGGGCAGGTCGACACCGCTCACCTCGTGCCCCCGGGCCCCGAGCACCTCGACGAGGTCGGTCCCGAGCATGCCGGCGGCGCCGACGACGAGCCAGCGGGCCATCAGCGGGCCAGGACCTGCTGGGTCGCGGCGTACTTCGCCTCGGTGGCCTCCTTGACCGGTCGCCACCACGCCTCGTTCTCGCGGTACCACTCGATGGTCGCCGCGAGGCCGTCGCGGAAGCCCTCGTAGCGCGGGCGCCAGCCGAGCTCCTGGCGCAGCTTGCCGGCCTCGATGGCGTAGCGGCGGTCGTGGCCGGCCCGGTCGGTGACGTGGTCGTAGTCGTCGGGGTCGCGCCCCATCAGCTCGAGGACCATCCGCACGACGTCGCGGTTGTTCACCTCGCCGTCGGCCCCGATGAGGTAGGTCTCGCCCACCCGCCCGGAGTCGACGACGGTCCACACGGCGTCGTTGTGGTCGTCGACGTGGATCCAGTCGCGCACGTTGAGGCCGTCGCCGTAGAGCTTGGGCCGCACCCCGTCGATGACGTTGGTGATCTGGCGCGGGATGAACTTCTCGACGTGCTGGCGCGGGCCGTAGTTGTTCGAGCAGTTGGAGATCGTCGCGCGCAGCCCGAACGATCGGACCCACGCGCGCACCAGGTGGTCCGAGCCGGCCTTGCTCGCCGAGTAGGGCGAGGACGGGGTGTACGGGGTGTCCTCGGTGAACTTCTTCGGGTCGTCGAGCGCGAGGTCGCCGTACACCTCGTCGGTCGAGACGTGGTGGTAGCGCACGTCGTGCCGCCGGGCCGCCTCGAGGAGGGTGAAGGTGCCGACGAGGTTGGTGCGCACGAACGGGGCCGGGTCGGCGAGCGAGTTGTCGTTGTGCGACTCGGCGGCGAAGTGGACCACGACGTCGGCCTCGGCGACGAGCGGTTCGACGGCAGCGGCGTCGGCGACGTCGCCCTCGACGAACCGCACCCGGTCGAGGACTCCCGCGAGGTTGTCGCGCGACCCCGCGTAGGTCAGCGCGTCGAGCACCGTCACCTCGGTCCCCGGGCGCGTCGCGAGCGTGCGGTGGACGAAGTTGCTGCCGATGAACCCGGCGCCTCCGGTGACGAGGACCCTCATGGCGCTCAGGCTACTTGCCGGTGCGCGGGCGCGTCGGTGGATAGGCTCGCCGCCATGAAGGGCATCGTCCTCGCCGGGGGCTCGGGCACGCGGCTGCATCCCATCACCCTCGGGGTCTCCAAGCAGCTCATGCCGGTCTACGACAAGCCGATGGTCTACTACCCGCTCTCGACGCTCATGATGGCGGGCATCCGCGAGGTCCTCGTCATCACGACCCCCGAGGACGCCGGGCAGTTCCACCGGCTGCTCGGCGACGGGTCGCAGTGGGGCATCGAGCTGTCGTACGCGGTCCAGCCCCGGCCCGAGGGCCTGGCCCAGGCGTTCGTCATCGGCGCGGACTTCATCGGCGACGACTCCGTCGCCCTCGTCCTCGGCGACAACATCTTCCACGGCACCGGCCTCGGCACCGCGCTGCGCTCGCTCACCGACGTGAGCGGTGGCCACATCTTCGCCTACCACGTGAGCAACCCCAGCGCGTACGGCGTCGTCGAGTTCGCCGACGACGGCACGGTCCTCTCGATCGAGGAGAAGCCGGAGCGGCCGCGCAGCGACTTCGCCGTCCCCGGGCTCTACTTCTACGACAACGACGTCATCGACATCGCCCGCGGCCTGACGCCCAGCCCGCGCGGCGAGCTCGAGATCACCGCGGTCAACGACGCCTACCTGCGCCGCGGCGACCTCACGGTCACGGTCCTCCCCCGCGGCACGGCCTGGCTCGACACCGGCACCTTCGAGGGCCTGATGGACGCCAGCCAGTACGTCCACGTCGTCGAGGCCAGGCAGGGACACAAGATCGGGTGCGTCGAGGAGATCGCCTGGCGCGCGGGATGGGTCGACGACGACCAGTTCAGCGCGCTCGGCGACGCGCTCGCCAAGTCGGGCTACGGCGACTACCTCCACGCCTGCCTGTCCCGGGGGAAGGGGGGTCGCTGATGCGGGTCGAGCCGCTGTCCATCGAGGGTGCCTTCGTCGTCACGCCGCGGCAGCACCGTGACGACCGGGGCGTCTTCCTCGAGTCCTTCCGCGGCGACGTCCTCGCCGAGCACCTCGGCCACCGCCCCGACGTCGTGCAGAGCAACGTGTCGGTTTCCTCGCGCGGCACGGTCCGCGGCATCCACGTCTCGAACGTCCCTCCGGGGCAGGCCAAGTACGTCACCGCGCTCACTGGGTCGCTGCTCGACGTCGTCGTCGACCTGCGGACCGGCTCACCGACCTTCGGGCGGCACGAGGCCGTCCTCCTCGACACGGACGAGCGCCGGGCGGTCTACCTCGCCGAGGGCCTGGGCCACGGCTTCTGCGCGCTCGAGGACGACACGACCGCCATGTACCTCTGCACCGCCGTCTACGACCCCGCCACCGAGTACGGGGTCAACCCGCTCGACCCCGCGCTCGGCATCGAGTGGCCGCTCGGTCCGACACCTCTCCTCTCCCCCAAGGACGCGGCCGCGCCGGGTCTCGAGGAGGCCGTCGCCGCCGGCCGGCTGCCCAGCTGGGAGGCCTGCCGGGAGCGGGCCGCCGCCCTGGCTCAGCGCGCGGACCGAGCCGCGCCGTCCTGACGACCGGACGCCGAGGGCGCGAGCCGGCGGACCGCGTCGGCCACGGCGTCCGCGACCCCGGGCTCGAACACCGACGGCACGATCCGGTCGGCCGTCGGCTCGGGCACCATGTCGGCGATGGCCCGGGCCGCGGCGAGCTTCATCGCCTCGGTGATCCGGGTGGCGCCCGCGTCGAGGGCCCCGCGGAAGATGCCGGGGAAGGCGAGGACGTTGTTGATCTGGTTCGGGAAGTCCGAGCGCCCGGTGGCCACGACCGCGGCGTGCCGGTGCGCGACGTCCGGGTGCACCTCGGGCGTCGGGTTGGCGAGCGCGAAGACGATCGCGTCCGGGGCCATCGTCGCCACCTGCTCCTCGGGCACCGTGCCACCGGAGACCCCGACGTAGCAGTCGGCACCGTCGAGCGCGGTGGCCAGCGACCCGGTGAGCCCGCGGGGGTTGGTCGACAGCGCGAGCCGCTGCTTGTGCTCCGAGAGGTCGGCCCGCGAGCCGTGGACCACACCGCGCGAGTCGCACACGACGACGTCGCGCACGCCCGCCCGCTGGAGCAGCCGGGTCACCGCCACCCCGGCCGCGCCGGCGCCGGCGACGACGACCCGCAGGTCCTCGAGGCGCCGGTCGAGCACCCGCACCGCGTTGTGCAGGCCGGCGAGGACGACGATGGCCGTGCCGTGCTGGTCGTCGTGGAAGACCGGGATGTCGAGGCGCTCCTTCAGCTGCTCCTCGATGTCGAAGCAGCGGGGAGCGGAGATGTCCTCGAGGTTGATGCCGCCGTAGCTCGGCGCGATCCGCGCGATCGCCTCGACGAGCTCCTCGACGGTGCCCGACTCCATGACGACCGGCACGGCGTCGATGCCGGCGAAGTGCTTGAAGAGGACCGCCTTGCCCTCCATGACCGGCAGCGCACCGAGCGGGCCGATGTCGCCGAGACCCAGGACGGCGGTGCCGTCGCTGATGACGGCCACCGTGTTGCCGCGGGCCGTGTACCGCGTCGAGAGCGACGGGTCGGCCGCGATGGCCAGGGACACCTCCGCGACGCCCGGGGTGTAGAGGAGCGACAGGTCCGCACGACCGCGCAGCGGCTGGGTCGCGTGTACCCCGAGCTTCCCGCCCTCGTGAGCGCGGAACACCGGGCTCTCCGGGTCGAAGGCGGGCAGGACGGGGGACGCGGACATGACGGCTCCTCGGGGACGACGCGGACGCACGCCGTCGGGCGGTGCGTTCGGAAGGGGTGCGGCCCGAGGGAAGGGTGCGTCTCGGCGCGGCGCACGGCGGGGGTGTCCGCCGGGAGGCCCTCATCATGGCACAGCCGCCGCGCCGGGCCGAGGGGCACGGATGTGACGCACGTCGCGGCCACCCGCGCGCGCGACACGGGTGCCCGATAGTTACCGAGGCGTGACGCACGTCCCACCCTCCGGTGGCAGGATCACCCCCACACCCTCTCGACCGGATGCCAGCACCGGGTCCGGCACCTGTGAAAGGACCAGCATGTTCCGCACCCGCGCGATCGCCGTGGCCACTCTCGCCACGACGGCCCTCGCCCTCACCGCCTGCGGCTCCGACTCCCTCTCCGGAGGTGGCAGCTCGAGCTCGGCCCCGGCGACGTCGTCGTCCTCGACGCCGAGCGTCGACGCCGCCCTGGCGGCGAAGCTCCCGGAGAAGATCAAGAGCGCGGGCAAGATCGTCATCGGCACCGACGCGACCTACGCCCCGAACGAGTTCCTCGCCGACGACGGGAAGACCGTCAAGGGCCTGGACGTCGACCTGTTCAACGCGGTGGCAGCGAAGTTCGGGCTCAAGACCGAGTGGGTCCCCGCCGGGTTCGGCACGATCATCCTCGGCGTCAACTCCGGCAAGTTCGACATCGGCATCTCGTCCTTCACCGTCAACGCCGAGCGCGAGCAGCAGGCGACGATGGTGTCGTACTTCAACGCGGGCACCCAGTGGGTCGTCGCCAAGGGCAACCCGAAGAAGGTGAGCATCGACGACGCGTGCGGCATGAACATCGGCGCCCAGAAGGACACCGTCCAGGTCGACGACCTGAAGGCCCGCAGCACGAAGTGCACGGACGCCGGCAAGCCAGCGATCAACATCATCGTCGACGCCGACCAGGGCAAGGTGACGACCAACCTCGTCTCGGGCAAGACGGTCGCGATGCTCGCCGACTCCCCCGTCGGGCTGTACGCCATCCAGCAGACCGGCGGCCAGCTCGAGGCGCTCGGCGACATCTACGACGCCGCACCGTACGGGTACGTGCTGCCGAAGGACCAGACCGACTTCGGCCAGGCCATCGCCGACGCGCTCAAGGCCCTCGACACCTCGGGCGACTACAAGAAGATCCTCACGGCGTGGGGCAACGACACCGGCGCCATCAGCGACTTCGCGGTCAACCCCGCAGTGAAGTGACCTCATGACGACCCCGTCGACGACGGACCGGCCGGGCAAGATCGACGCCCGGCCGGTCCGGCACCCCGGCCGGTGGGTGGCGATCGCCGTCATCCTCGTCATCATCGCGATGATGGTCAGCTCGGCCGTCACCAACCCCCGGTGGGACTGGGGCTTCGCCCTCGAGGTGATGCGCCAGAACCCGGTCCTCGAGGGCCTCGTCAAGGGCACCCTCCTCGGCACCCTGGGCTCGATGGTCATCGGCGTCGCGCTCGGCGTGGTCATGGCCGTCATGCGCCTGTCGGGCAACCCGGTGCTGCGCGGGGTCTCGTTCGCGTACACGTGGTTCTTCCGGTCGGTGCCCCGGTACGTACTCCTCGCGACGATGGGGTCGCTCGGCTACCTCTACCCGGTCCTCGACCTCGGGGTCCCCTTCGGCCAGGCCGCCGGCCTGACCTTCGCGCAGGTCGACGTCAACGCGCTGTCGAACATGCTCGTGTTCGGCATCCTCGGGCTCGGACTGTCGGAGGCCGCGTACATGGCCGAGATCGCGCGGGCCGGCATCCTCTCGGTCGACCAGGGGCAGACCGAGGCCGCGCAGGCCCTCGGCATGTCACCGGGCAGGACGATGTGGCGCATCGTGCTCCCGCAGGCGATGCGGGTCATCGTCCCGCCGACCGGCAACGAGACGATCGCGATGGTCAAGGACACCTCGCTGCTCCTCGCCATGTCGATCACGACCGAGCTGTTCTTCCAGACCCAGGCCATCGGCACCAGGACCCTCAAGATCATGCCGGCGTACGTGGCGGCCGTGCTCTGGTACCTCGTCGTCTGCTCCATCCTCATGGTCGGCCAGGCGTGGCTCGAGCGGTACTTCGGCCGAGGCTTCGGCGCCGCACCGCAGAAGGCCAAGCAGGAGCTGACGAAGATCGGGGCCGACCACTGATGTCCACGACGACCGACCTCCCCCTCGTCCACGCCGTCAACGTCACGAAGTCCTTCCACGGCAACGAGGTCCTCAAGGGCATCGACATGGACGTCCGCAAGGGCGAGGTGGTCGTGCTCCTCGGGCCGTCGGGCTCGGGCAAGACGACCTTCCTGCGGTGCATCAACCAGCTCGAGACGATCGACGGCGGCCTCATCTGGGTCGACGGCGACCTCATGGGCTACGAGGACCGCGGCGGCACCCTGCACCGCCTCACCGACAAGCGGATCGCCGCGCAGCGCCGCGACATCGGCATGTGCTTCCAGCGCTTCAACCTCTTCCCGCACAAGACGGTCCTCGAGAACATCGTCGAGGCACCGGTGCAGGTCAAGGGCATGAGTCGCAAGGAGGCCGAGGTCCGGGCCCGCGACCTGCTCGAGCAGGTCGGCATGAGCGACAAGCCGTCGGCCTACCCGAGCCAGCTCTCCGGCGGCCAGCAGCAGCGGGTCGCGATCGCCCGGGCGCTGGCCATGGACCCCAAGCTCATGCTGTTCGACGAGCCGACCTCCGCGCTCGACCCCGAGCTCGTCGGCGAGGTCCTCAAGGTGATGCGCGACCTCGCGCAGGGCGGGATGACGATGATCGTCGTCACCCACGAGATGGGCTTCGCCCGCGAGGTCGCCGACCGGGTCGTCTTCATGGACGGCGGCGTCGTCGTCGAGGAGGGCCCCCCGAGCCAAGTGATCACCGCCCCGCAGCACGGCCGCACCCGCGCCTTCCTCTCCCGGATGCGCCAGGAGGAGCAGGCGCACGCACGGGCGGTCGCGGAGGTCGTGTCGGCCGAGAGCGCCGCGCTCGACGACGCCCCCGCCGAGGAGTGAGGCCGGCGCTGGTCCGCGTCCGCGGCCGGTCGATGCTGCCGACCTACCGGGACGGCGACGTCCTCCTCGTGCTGCGCGGCGCTCGTCCGAGGCCGGGCCGCGCACACGTCGTGCGCCTGCCCCCGGACTCCTCCGGTCACCCCCGCCCCCTGTCGGTCAAACGGGTCACCGGGCCCGACCCGGACGACCCCGGACGCTGGTGGGTGGACTCCGACAACCCCGCAGAGGGGGTCACCTCGTTCGACGTCGGCTCCCTCGCGGACGACGACGTCGTGGCGGTGGTGGCGGGATTGCTGTGGCGGCGCTGGGGTAGGTTGAAGAGGACCGCACGTCCCCGCACAGAGTAGGAGTGACACATGCTGTCCCTGTTCCGCATCACCGAGGTCTCGGCCCACTGCGACCTCCCGTGCGGCGTCTACGACCCCGCCCAGGCCCGCATCGAGGCCGAGTCGGTCAAGGCGATCATCGCCAAGGTCGCGGACAACGACGACCCCGACTTCCGGGTCCGCGCGATGATCATCAAGGAGCAGCGCTCCGAGCTGGTCAAGCACCACCTCTGGGTGCTCTGGACCGACTACTTCAAGCCGCCGCACTTCGAGAAGTACCCGCAGCTGCACACCCTCTTCAACGAGGCGACCAAGCTGGCCGGCGCCGCGGGCACCAAGGGCGAGTTCGACGCCGGCAAGGCCGACGAGCTGCTCGCCAAGATCGACGAGATCGCGACGATCTTCGCCGAGACCAAGGCGGCCTGACCCCCTCCCTCCCCTGGCGGCTTTCCCGCCCGAGGCGAGAGACCCCGGGGTCGCACCGGAACCCTTCCGGTGCGACCCCGGGGTCTCCGCTGTCCGGGCCCGGAGGGACCGTCCTCAGAGCCCGGGGACGGTGACGACGTAGACCTCGCCGTTGCCCTCGAGGCGGGCCGGCCCCTCCGTGTGCGGCAGGAACGCCGACTCGGCGTCGCCGAGCTCGAGGGCTCCGTGGGCCGAGGCGACGCGCACCGACCCCCGGAGGCAGAAGACGATCCGGGGTCCGACCTCGCCGGGCAGCTCGCGGCCGGGAACCACCCGGTGGAGCAGGAAGCGGTCCGAGGCGCTCGGGTAGACCTCGATGCCGTCGGCCAGCGGCTCCGGCCGGCCGGCGATGCCGTCGGCGGCGGGATCGACGATCCGGAGCAGCTCGGGGACGTTGACCTCCTTCGAGGTCAGCCCGGCGCGCACGACGTTGTCGGAGTTGGCGAGCACCTCGATGCCCAGCCCGTGGACGTAGGAGTGCAGCACCCCGGCCGCGACGTCGATGTACTCCCCCGGTCGCAGCACCCGGTGGTGCATGAGCAGCAGGACGACGAGGCCGATGTCGTCCGGGTGCTGCTCGGCGACCTGGACGACGGCCGCGGCCGCGGTGCCGAGCTCGTCGGGGTCCTCGGCGAGGCGCAGGCAGGCGGCGACCACCTCGCGGGTGAGCGACGGCACCTCCACCGGTGGGGTCTCGAGGACGGCCCGCAGGACGGCGTGGGTGGGGTCCGGCGCTCCCCGGCCGGCGGCGACGGCCCGCCCGAAGCCCGGCACGTGGAGCCGGTCCGCGAGGTGCTCGACCTCCTCCGGGTCGCGCATCCCGACGAAGACCTCGAACGGGGAGACGGCGAGGAGCAGCTCGGGCTTGGCGGAGTCGTCGACGTAGACCGTGTCGCCGGTCAGCGCGCGCAGCTCGCGGGCCTGCTCGGCGCTCGGGTGGACCTGGATCGAGATGGCCCGGCCCGGTGCGAGCACCTTGAGGAGGAACGGCAGCCGTTCGCCGTGCCGGTCGACGCACGCGTCGCCCAGCTCGCGACGGGGGTCCGCGGCGACGAGGGCGGCGAGGTCGGGGGCGCCGGGCCGACCGGTGCCGGACGGGCCGCTCTCGTGGGCGCCCATCCACAGCTCCGACTCGGGCAGCGCCGTGGGGATGGGCAGCCCGCGCAGGCTCGCGATGGCCACGTGCGAGCCCCAGGCGTCGTTGAAGACGACGGCGTCCAGGCGGTCCACGGGGTCCTTCGGGTCGGCGCGACGGGGGCGGACCGACTCTATCGGGCGACGAGCGGGCGGTCCCCGACCCGCCCGACCGAGCCGTCCTCGACGACGCGGGTCAGCGCGTCGACGACGTCGGGGTCGTACTCGTAGCCGAGCCCGAGGTGGATGCGCTCCATGGCCGCCGAGACCCGCCCCGGGTCCGACGTACCCCCGGAGAGGTCGTCGAAGGCGTTGGCGCACTTGATGATGCGGGCGGCCATCGGCACCTCCTCGCCGAGCTCACGGACCATCCGGTAGGGCGTGGTCTGGCCCTCGACGTACGCCGCGACGTCGTCGAAGATCTCCGCCCGCCGGATGATCCGGCCCCCCTCCTGCGCGATGGCGCGCTGGTCGGCGGGGGCGGCGAGCACGGTCGCACCGTCCGGGATCGGGTCGAGCAGCGAGATCTGGCCGAGGTCGTGCAGGAGCGCCGCGTACTCGAGGTCGCGCAGGGCCCGCTCCCCGAGGCCCAGCACGCGGCCCACCCGCACCGAGAGCTGGGCCACCCGCTCCGCGTGGTGCTCGGGGGTGTAGCCACCGTGCTCGGTGAGGTGGGAGAGCGTGGCGATGAGCTGGCGATTGGTCTCGCGGTTGCGGATGTACTGGCGCACGGCCGTGTAGGCCAGGGCGAGCGGGACCAGCGCGACCGGGAGCGAGAGCAGCCCGAGCACGGGCGCGAGGAGGGCGACCATCGGGCCGGTGACGAGGACGGCCAGGGTGAGTGGCGCCGCCTCGCCCACCTCGTCGCGGACCGCCGCCGACCACGGGGTCTGCTGGCGCTCGGCCCGCAGGGCGGCGACGAGGACGAGCTCGGTGACCAGACCGACCGCCGCGGCCAGGCCCATCCCGAGGACCACGACGCCGGGGGACGCCGAGGGAAGTCCCTGCAGCTCCCAGAGGGTCGGGCTGCCCCAGTCACGGGCGATGACCGCGGCGACCGAGACACCGACGACCCGGGCGGCGAGCTCCGGGGTGCCGGTGGCCCGGTGGCGGCTGCGGCGCGCGGCGGCGGCGAGCACGAGCCCGAAGGTGACGACGAGCACGACGAGGCCGGAGTCGATGTCGAGCGTCGGTTCGCCCGCGATCTGGCCCAGGAAGACGGCGCTCATCGCGGACGCCGAGGACAGGGGCGCCGTCTCGCGGCCACTCGGCATCCGGATCCGGGCCAGCTCGCCGACCGCGACGAAGCCGACGACGACGAGCAGCGTGTGGCCGTGGGTCGCGAGCAGGGTGGGCAGGTCACCGCCCGAGGTGAGCAGACCGCGCAGCACCGAGAGCGCCCCGACGGCGAGGACGGCCCCGGCGGCGAGGCGTCCCGGACGGCGCAGGATCGGGGTCACGACCGCGAGCCTCCCTCGAACTGGCGGGCCAGCGCGTGGTCGAGGGCCCGGAGGAGCTCGGGGTCGCCCACCGCCCCGGCGACGACCTCGCGCGCCTGGGTTGGCGCGAGCACCGGCCCCGAGGGCGAGCCCACCGTCGTCAGGACGTCGTAGGTGTCGGCGAGCCCGACGATGCGCGCGGGCAGCGACAGCCCGCCGGAGGGTTCAAGGCCGCCCCGGTGGCGCCGGATGGGGTCGAGCGAGCCGTGGAGGAAGCTCAGGTCGTGGAGGATCGCGGCTCCGCGCTCGGGGTAGTCGAGGAGGTGGTCGCGGTCGGTGAGGTCGATGGCGCGCGCGACCCGGGTCGGCAGGCTGGTCTGGCCCAGGTCGTGGAGCATCCCCGCGACCCGGGTGTCGGTGACCTGCTGCGGTCCGAGGCCCAGGTGCTCGGCCATGTGGGCACTGAGCTGCGCGACGCGGGCGCTGTGCCCCCCGAGCCGCGGCGCCTTCGCCTCCAGCGCGGCGACGAGCACCTCGAGGGCGCGCTGCTGGCCCTCGAGCTCCTCGGCCCGCTGGCGGTAGATCCACTGCGCGACGACGAGCGGTGCGAGGACGATGGCGGCGGCGACCGGCCCGAGGTTCGCCAGCACCCAGAGCACGATCATGATGAACGCGATGACGCCGTGCGCGACGTACGCGAACCCGGTGCCCCGGACCACCGCGAGCATCTGGCCGCGCATCGGGATGCCCTCGGCGACCCGCTTGACGCCGGCGAGCGCGACGAGGTTGGCCACCGCCTGCGCGACGACGGCGACGAGGAGCGGCACGGCGAGCCCGAGGACGATCTGCGGGACGTCGCGCAGCCGCTCCGGGCTCGTGGTCCCCCCGACGACGATGAAGGCGATGCCCCCCACGCACCCGTGCAGCGAGAACTGCGCCGCGTTGAAGACACGCCGCTGCAGCGGTGCGTGCTTGCCCTGCGAGATGCCGAGGACGGCGCCGATCACGGCGACACCGGCGGGACCGACGATGGCCTGCCCGGCGAGCAGGATGACGCCCGACAGCGAGACCCGCACCTGCCCCTCGACGACGGCGTCCGGGAGCACGACGTGGAGGGCGGCGAGGAGGATGAAGACGCCCAGCGCCGCGAACTGGTCGAGCCCGTACGCGATCTCCGACCAGACCGCCAGACCGACCGCGAGGGCCGCGACGGCCGTGATGTACACGGCCGTCGCGGCCCCGCGACTCCTGGGCTCCCGGGGCGCTCCCTTCACGGACGACGCCCGGGGTCAGCGGTCACCAACCCCAGCTGGACCAACCCCAGCTGGACGCCTTGAGGTCGACCTGGGCGGCGGAGGCCGGTGCCGTGGCGCCGATGGTGGCGATGGTGGCGAGAAGAGCGGCAGCGGCGAGAGTACGGAACGTGCGCATGATGTGTGTCCTTCCAGAGGGTGAGATGACCCCAGCCCTGGCTCTCCGGGGCGGCCGGGGACGGTCAGATTCTTTCACGCGAGACGGTGTGCGACAATCACTGTGGTCCCACGGGCTCGCGTGTCGTCGGACACCGGCCCATCCCAGACGAGAGGTCACCATGAGCAAGCGCGCCCGCAAGCGTCGCTCGCGCAAGGGCAACAAGGCCAACCACGGCCGCAAGCCCAACGCCTGAGCGACCCGCTGACGACGGCCTTGACCGCCGCGTCGAGGTCGTGCTCGGCGAGGCACGGCCGGCACTCGGCGAGGTGGGTCGCCACGCGCCTGACCTCCTCGGGGCTCATCTCGCCGTCGAGGTACTCGTAGATGTGGTGGAGGACCTCGGAACAGTCGCTGTGGCCCTCGTGCTGGGTGCCGCCCATCACTCCTCCTCCGCCGCGACGAGGCCGCGCTCGCGCGCGTAGCCGGTGAGCAGGGAGCGCAGCTGGCGCCGGCCGCGGTGCAGCCGCGACATCACGGTGCCGATCGGGGTGCCCATGATCTCGGCGATCTCCTTGTAGGCGAAGCCCTCGACGTCGGCGAGGTAGACGGCCAGCCGGAAGTCCTCGGGCAGCTCGCGCAGGGCGCGGGTGACCTCGGTGTCGGGGAGGTGCTCGAGGGCCTGGGCCTCGGCCGACTTCAGGCCGGCGGAGGTGTGCGACTCGGCCCGGGCCAGCTGGTAGTCCTCGACCTCGGCGGCGTCGGACTGCTGCGGCTCGCGCTGCTTCTTGCGGTAGCTGTTGATGTAGGTGTTGGTGAGGATGCGGTACATCCACGCCTTGAGGTTGGTCCCCGGCCGGTACTGGTGGAACGCCGCGTAGGCCTTCGCGTAGGTCTCCTGGAGCAGGTCCTCGGCGTCGGCCGGGTTGCGCGTCGTGCGCATCGCGGCGGCGTACAGCTGGTCGATCAGGGGCAGCGCCTCGCGCTCGAAGCGCGCCTGACGCTCCTGCGGGGTCTCGGTCGCGAGGTCGACCTCGACGGAGGTCTCCTCGAGGGGGGTCTGGGGGGTGCTCATCGCCTCCCAGCCTATCCGGGCCCTGGGACGGGTCGAGGTGTCGAGGACGAACACGAACACTGCCTCCGGGTCGGGGAACGCTGACCCAGCCGAGAACGCCGGGCGCGCCCGGGACATTCCGCCGCTCAGCCCTGTGGCGGCACCGCCGCGAGGGAGGCGAGCACGGCCGCGGCCACGGCGCCGGCCGAGCGGCCGAGGGCGTGCGGTCCCGCGACCGTGGTCAGGGTCGCTCCGGGGGGCAGCACGGCCCGGACCTCGTCCGGGGTGCCGAACGGGTCGGTGGTGCCCTGGACGACGTGGACCGGCAGGCCCGCCTCCGCCGGCCGGGCGAGCTCGGCGGCCCGCGAGCGCTCGGGACGGCCGGGCGGGTGCAGCGGGAAGGAGAGCGCGAGGACGGCGTCCGCCCCCACCGCCGCGGCGGTGCGGCAGGCGACCCGCGCCCCCGCGCTGCGGCCGCCGACGACGAGGGTGCCGGCCCGCGGCAGGGCCTCGAGCACCGCGAGCCAGCCGACGTCGAGCGTCGCCGGCGCCGGGCCGACCCGTCGGCCGGCGACCCGCCACGGCTGGTCGACGAGGACGACCCGCCAGCCGGCGGCGACCGCGGCGTCCCGGGTGGAGGTGACGTCGAGGGTCCACCGCAGTCCGCCGGCCCCGTGCCCGAGGACGAGGGTGCCGACCGGGGCGTCCGCAGGCTCGGTGGTCGTGGCCCGCGCCTCGCCCGCCGGCGTCGGGACGAGGCGCTCGCTCACCGCTGCACCCCGATGACCTCGCCGGTCATCGGGTCGAGGACCCCGACGAGCTCCTCGGGAGGTGGCGGCTCGAGCAGCTGAGGCCCGTTGGCCCGGTTGCCGCTGACCGCCCGCGAGACCGGATGGGCCGTGAACCGTCCCGGCGGGCGTGGGGCGAGCAGGTCGAGCACGTCGGCGGCGCCGGTCCCCGGGTCGAGCCAGCGGGCCCACTCGTCCGCCTCGAGGACCACCGGCTGACGGTCGTGGATGCGGTCCAGCCCCGGTTCGGCGGCGCCGGTGAGCACGGTGAAGGTGGTGAGCCAGGCCATCGGGTCGTCGGGGTCGGTGACCGCGGGGTCGCGCCAGAACTCGTAGAGGCCGGCCATCGCGACGCTCGCGCCGTCGGCCCGGCTCGTGAAGAACGGCTGCTTGCGGGGCTTGCCCTTCGCGTCGGTCGCGGTCGGCGAGGCCTGCCACTCGTACCAGCCCTGGGCCGGGACGAGGCAGCGCCGCGCGGCCAGGGCCCGGGCGAACGACGGCTTGTCCGCGACCGACTCCACCCGCGCGTTGATCATCCGCACGCCCCCCTTGGGGTCCTTGGACCAGCTGGGGACCAGGCCCCAGGTGAGCAGCCGCAGCTGGCGCCGGGCGGCGGCCTCGCGGTCCTCCCGTGGCGGCCGGGCGAGGACGACGGGCGCCTGCTTGGTCGGGGCCATGTTGTAGTCGGGCCGCCCGGCCGGCGGGTCCTGCGGGTTGACGAGCACGCTGCGGGCCGGCTCGGCGGTGCGGTCCTCCTCGACCTCGAACTCGAGGACCAGCTCGTCCGGGTTGGCCGTCGCGGCGTAGCGCCCACACATGGTGCTCAGGCTACGCAGCGCAGGGCCGACCAACTACGGTAGGGAGGGAGGTCCTGACCAGCAGCGACCCCGACCCGGAGGTACCGGATGTCCGTGGTGCGCCGCATCGCCCGACCGCTCCTCGCGTCGACGTTCGTCGTCAGCGGCGTCGACCAGCTCAAGCACCCGTCGTCGAAGTCCGAGAAGGCCCGGCCGGTCGTCGAGAAGGTCGCGCCACTGCTCGGGCTCCCCGACGACACCGAGCTGCTCGTGCGCGCCAACGGCATCGTCATGGTCGGCGCCGGCACGATGCTCGCGCTCGGTCGCTTCCCGCGGGTGGCCGCGGGGGTGCTCGCGGCCTCGCTCGTCCCCACCACGGTCGCCGCGCACCGGTACTGGCAGGAGGAGGACCCCGAGGTCCGGGCCCAGCAGCGCACCCACCTGCTGAAGAACCTCGGCCTGCTCGGCGGCCTGCTCCTCGCGGCGGTCGACACCGAGGGACGGCCGGGCCTGGCCTACCGGGCCCACCTCGCGAGCGAGAGCGTGCACCGCGCCGCCCGGACGACCCGGCGGGAGGCCCGCCACCTGGCCCACTCCGCCACCACCGAGGCCAAGCTCAAGGCGGCCCAGGCCCAGCATGCCTTCTCCTGACTGGACCGCACCGACCGCCGAGGGACCGGTCCACGCCCGCGTCGTCCTCCCCGGCAGCAAGTCCCTCACCAACCGCTACCTGGTCCTCTCCGCCCTCGCCGGCGACGTCTCGCGGCTGCGGGCGCCGCTCCGCTCGCGGGACACCCTCCTCATGGCCGACGCGCTGCGCACCCTCGGGGTCGGGGTCGAGGACGTCGACGACGGCGACTGGCTGGTCACCCCGGCCCCGCTGACCGGCGGGGGCCGGGTCGACTGCGGGCTGGCCGGCAACGTCATGCGCTTCGTGCCGCCCCTCGCCGGCCTCGCCACCGGCCCGACCCGTTTCGACGGCGACGAGGGCGCGCGGCGACGTCCGATGGCCCCGGTGCTCGAGGCGCTACGCACGCTCGGGGTCGAGGTCGACGACGCGGGCCGCGGCGGACTCCCGTTCACCGTCCACGGCACCGGACGGGTGCGCGGCGGCACGGTGACGATGGACGCGTCGGCGTCCTCGCAGTTCGTCTCCGGACTGCTCCTCTCGGCCGCTCGCTTCGACGACGGGGTCACCGTCCGCCACGACGGCAAGGCGCTGCCGAGCCTGCCCCACATCGAGATGACCGTCGAGACCCTCCGGGATGCCGGGGTGGTCGTCGACGACGCCGACGTGCACACCTGGCGGGTCGAGCCCAGCGAGGTCAACGCCCTGGACGTCCAGGTCGAGCCCGACCTGTCCAACGCGGCCCAGTTCCTCGCCGCGGCGCTCGTCACCGGCGGGTCGGTGCACGTCCCCGGCTGGCCGCAGTACACGACGCAGGGCGGCGACTTCGTCCGCGAGGTCCTCGACATGATGGGGGCCGAGGTGGTCCTCGACCGCTCCGGACTCACCGTCACCGGCGCCGGCGGCATCCTCGGGGTGGACGTCGACCTCCACGACTCCAGCGAGCTGACGCCCGTGGTCGCGGCGCTGGCCGCGCTCGCCGAGGGCCCAAGCATCATCCGCGGCGTGGCCCACGTCCGCGGGCACGAGACCGACCGCCTCGCCGCGCTGAGCACCGAGCTCGGCGCGCTCGGAGCCGAGGTCGAGGAGACCGACGACGGCCTGCGCGTCTCTCCGAGACCGCTGCGCGGCAAGGTCTTCCACACCTACCACGACCACCGCATGGTGATGGCAGCTGCGGTGCTCGGGCTCGCCGTCCCCGGGGTGGTCGTCGAGGACGTCGGCACCGTGGCCAAGACGATGCCCGAGTTCACGACGCTCTGGGACCGCATGCTCCACGAGCGGGTCACCGCGGACGCGTGATGGCGAGGTCGCCCCGGGACTACGACGAGTCCGACGTCCGGATCCGCCCCAACCGTCGCGGCTCGCGGCCACGCACCAAGGACCGTCCGAAGCACGAGGACGCCGTGCTCGGCCGCGTGCTCGGGGTCGACCGCGGCCGCTACCGGGTGCGCGTCGGGGGCGCGGGCGACCACCACGACCTCGTCGCGATGCGGGCCCGCGAGCTGGGCCGCAAGGGCATCGTCGTCGGCGACGAGGTGCACCTCGTCGGCGACACGACCGGCACCGACGGGAGCCTGGCGCGCATCGTGCGGATCACCGACCGCGAGACGGTGCTGCGCCGCACCGCCGACGACACCGACCCGGTCGAGCGGGTCCTCGTCGCCAACGCCGACCAGCTCGTCGTCGTCTCGGCGCTGACCAACCCCGAGCCCCGTCCGCGGCTCATCGACCGCTGTCTCGTCGCGGCCTACGACGCCGGGATGGACCCGCTCCTCGTCCTCACCAAGGCCGACCTCACCGACCCGGCGCCGTTCCTCGAGCAGTACGCGCCGCTCTCGGTGCCACACGTCGTCACCTCGCGCCTCGAGGACGGCATCGACGGGCTGGACGCCCTGCGCGACGCGCTGCACGGCCGGGTCAGCGTGCTCGTCGGCCACTCCGGGGTCGGCAAGTCCACCCTCGTCAACGCGCTCGTCCCGGAGGCCGAGCGCGCCACCGGCGTCGTCAACGACGTCACCGGGCGCGGGCGGCACACCTCGACCTCGGCCGTCGCCCTGCCGCTGCCCGACGACGACGGCTGGGTCGTCGACACCCCGGGCGTGCGCTCGTTCGGGCTGGCCCACGTCGACCCCACGCGCATCGTGCACCACTTCCCCGACCTCGAGCCGGGCACCGCCCAGTGCCCCCGCGGCTGCACGCACGACGAGGAGGAGTGCGGCCTGGACGCCTGGGTCGAGAGCGGCGCCGCCGGCCCCGCCGGCCCGGCGCGCCTGGAGTCGCTGCGGCGGCTGCTGCGGACGCGGACGGCCGCCGGCGAGGACTGAGTCCCGCCGGCGGCCGTCGGTGGTCGCGCCCCGCGCGTCAGCGCGGGCGGTCCTGCGGGTCCTCGGTGAGTGCCGAGAGGTCGTCGGGACGCCTCGCCGGCGGGTCCATCGCCTCCGCCCGCTCGGCGGTCGAGTCCGCCTGCGAGGAGCCGAGCTCCTCACCGCCACCCGCGGCGCCGAGGCCCGCGCCGCTGTCGGGCACGTCGCCGACCTCGGTCGTCGTGAACCGGGTGTCCGGCTGCAGGCCGCTGACGTCGGTGGTCTCGACGATGACCCGGGGCTCGGCGAAGTGGCAGGCCGACAGGTGCGCGCCGTGGCCGTCGTCGCGCAGCTCGAGCTGCGGCTCCTGCTGGCTGCAGACGTCCTGGGCCTTCCAGCACCGGGTGTGGAACCGGCAGCCCGAGGGCGGGTTCGCCGGTGAGGGTACGTCGCCGACGAGGACGATCTGGTCGCGCTTGCCGCGCAGGGTCGGGTCGGGCACCGGCACGGCGGAGAGCAGCGCCTGCGTGTACGGGTGCGTCGGACGCGCGTAGACCTCGTCCTCCTCGCCGAGCTCGGCCATCCGCCCGAGGTACATGACGCCGACGCGGTCCGAGATGTGCCGGACGACGGACAGGTCGTGCGCGATGAAGACGTAGGCGAGGCCGAGCTCGTCCTGGAGCTTCTCCATGAGGTTGACGACCTGCGCCTGCACCGACACGTCGAGCGCGGAGACCGGCTCGTCGCAGACCAGCACCTTCGGGTTGAGCGCGATGCCCCGGGCGATGCCGATGCGCTGGCGCTGGCCGCCGGAGAACTGGTGCGGGTAGCGGTTGATGTGCTCCGGGTTGAGCCCGACGAGGTCGAGGAGCTCCTGGACGCGCTTGCGGCGCCCGCCCTTCGGCACGACGTCCGCGTGGATCTCGAACGGCTCGCCGACGATGTCGCCGACCGTCATCCGCGGGTTGAGCGAGGTGTAGGGGTCCTGGAACACGATCTGGATGTCGCGCCGCAGCCGGCGGGTGTCCTTCGGCGAGGCGCCGGACCAGTCCTGGCCCTCGAAGACGACGCTGCCCGAGGTCGGCTCCTCGAGCCGCATGAGCAGCCGCCCGAGGGTGGACTTGCCACAGCCGGACTCGCCGACGATGCCGAGCGTCTCGCCCTTGTGCAGGTCGAAGCTCACCCCGTCGACGGCCTTGACGTGGCCCACCGTGCGGCGCAGCACGCCCCGACGGATCGGGTAGTGCTTGACCAGGTTCTGGGCGCTGAGGACGACCTCAGGCATCGATGACCTCCTCGGCGAAGTGGCAGGCCGACAGCCGGCCCGGGGCGACCTCCCGCAGGGCGGGCAGGTCGCGGCGGCAGACGTCCTGGGCCATCCGGCAGCGCGGGTTGAAGGGGCAACCCGGCGGGATCCGCATGAGGTTCGGCGGCAGGCCGCCGATGGCCGCGAGCGTCTGGCCCTTCTGGTCCAGGCGTGGGATGGACTCGAGCAGGCCGCGCGTGTACGGGTGTGCCGGAGACCGGTACAGCTCGTGCACCTCGGCCTTCTCGACGAGCCGGCCGGCGTACATGACCGCGATGCGGTCGGCGACGTCGGCGACGACCCCGAGGTCGTGGGTGATGAGGATGAGCCCCATCTGGCGCTCCTCCTGCAGCTCCTCGAGGAGGCTCATGATCTGCGCCTGGACGGTGACGTCGAGGGCGGTGGTCGGCTCGTCGGCGATGAGCACCGCCGGGTCGAGCGCGATGGCCATCGCGATCATGATCCGCTGGCGCATGCCGCCGGAGAACTGGTGCGGGTAGGCCTTGACCCTCTCGCGGGCGGCCGGGATCTGCACCCGCTCCATCAGCCGGATCGCCTGGTCGAGGGCGTCGCTCTTGTTCATCCCGCGGTGGATGCGGAACATCTCGGCGATCTGCCAGCCGACCGGGAAGACCGGGTTGAGCGACGAGAGGGCGTCCTGGAAGATCATCGAGACCTCCGGGCCCCGCGTCTTGCGTCGCTGCTCCTCGTCCATGGTCAGCAGGTCGTGCCCGCAGTAGCGGATGTGCCCCTGCGGGATGACCGCCGGCGGCATGTCGAGGATGCCCATGATCGCCTGCGCGGTGACCGACTTGCCCGAGCCGGACTCGCCGAGGATCGCGAGGGACTCGCCCTGGCGCAGCTCGAACGAGACGCCGTTGATCGCGGTCGCCACGCCGTCGGCCGTGTGGAACTCGACGTAGAGGTCCTCGACCTCGAGCAGCACGCCGTCCTGGGGCTCGTAACGGATCGCACCGGTGTCGGTGCGAGTGGTGTCCTGAACCGTCATGTCTTCTGCCTCACCGGTTCTTGGGGTCGAGGGCGTCACGGACCACGTCGCCGAGCATGATGAACGCCAGCACCGCCAGGGAGAGGAAGAGGCTGGGGAAGAACAGCATGTGCGGGGTGGTGCGCAGGCCGACGATCGCCGAGCTGATGTCGATGCCCCAGGAGATGGCCGGCGGCTGCAGGCCGATCCCGAGGAAGGACAGGGTCGCCTCCACCGCGATGTAGGCGCCGAGGTTGATCGTCGCGACGACGATCATCGGGGCCAGCGCGTTCGGGAGGATGTGCGAGCGGATGACCCGCCACGGGCTCGCGCCGAGGGCACGGGCCGCCTGCACGTAGTCGTTCGGCTTGACCTGGATGACGCTGGAGCGCATCAGCCGCGCCAGGCTCGGCCACCCGAGGATGACCAGGGCGAAGACGACCTTGAGGACGATGAGCAGGTAGTTGTCGTTGAAGAAGTCCGGCAGCGAGACGAGGAAGATGATCGCGCCGAGCAGCAGCGGGATCGCGAAGAACACGTCACCGATGCGGGAGAGCAGCGCGTCGACCCAGCCACCGAGGTAGCCGGAGATGACGCCGATGGTGCCGCCGAGCAGCACCGTGCCGGTCGTCGTGAAGAGCCCGACGAGGATCGAGGCCCGGGCCCCGTAGATGCACCGCGCGTAGATGTCGTAGCCCTGGATGTCACGGCCGAACCAGGTGCCGTCGCCGGGCTTGGCCCGCGACTCGGCGAGCACCGCGAAGGTGGGGTCGGTCTTGGTGAACAGGCTCGGCCAGACCGCCATGAGGACGAAGACCGCGATCATCGTCGCGGAGATCCAGAACATGGGGTTCTTGCGCATCGAGCGCCAGGCGTCGGAGGCGAGCGACCGCTCCTCGCCGACGTCGCCCGCGTCGTGCGGGTCGGCGACGGAGCTGGACTCGGTGATGGTGGCTTCAGTCATGGCTGATCCTCGGGTCGAGCAGGCCGTACAGGAGGTCGACGATGAGGTTGACGACGAGGTAGACGATGACGAGCACCGTCACCGCGCCGACGACCGAGGCACCGTCCCGGGAGCGGATCGAGCGGAAGATGTAGCCGCCGATCCCCGGGATGTTGAAGATGCTCTCGGTGACGATGGCGCCGCCGAGGAGGGCGCCGAAGTCGAAGCCGATGAACGTGACGACCGGGATGAGGCTGTTGCGCAGCGCGTGCAGGCCGATGGCCCGGCGCTTGGTGAGGCCCTTGGAGATCGCGGTGCGGACGTAGTCCGAGCGCAGGTTCTCGACGAGGTTGGTGCGGGTCAGCCGGGCCACGTAGGCCACCGAGAGCGAGCCCAGCACCATCGCCGGCAGCAGCAGCTGGTAGACCGTCGCCTCGCCCGAGGTCACCGTGACCGGGAACAGGCCCCACTTGACGCCGAGGAAGTACTGCGCGAGGCCACCGATGACGAAGACGGGGATCGAGATGACCACGAGGGTGGAGACCAGGACGAGGTTGTCCAGGAACCCTCCCCGTCTCACCCCTGTCAACACACCGGCGACGATGCCGATGAGGGTCTCGAAGAGGATGGCCATGAGCGCGAGCTTCGCGGTCACGGGGTAACGCTGCTTGAGCTGGTCGGAGACCTTGATCTGGTTGTAGGTCTCACCGAAGTCGCCGGTGGCCAGCTTGCCGACGTACTTGCCGTACTGGACGAGCAACGGGTCGTTGAGGTTGTACTTCTCGGTGAACGCCGCGCGGTACGCGGCGGAGCACGGCCGCTCGCCGCACTTCCCGGCGAGGGGGTCACCCGGCAGGGCGAACACCATGGCGAAGATGAGGAACGTCGCTCCGAGGATCACGGGGATCATCTGGAGGAGCCGTCGAAGGATGTAGGTGCCCACAACACCTCCTTGGTTCTCGGGACGCTGGTCCCGATCGGGGACGACGGCGTCGGACTGTATTCGGGGTCGAACCTAGACCATGGGGGTGGGCGTGGGTAGCGCCGGACCCGGCCGGTCGAAAACCCCCCGTCACACGGCCGTCGGCCTGCCAGCGGTGGCTGACAGGCCGACGACTCGTGTGGAGCTCGGGGACCTAGCGGCCCCCGGGGGTCACTTCAGCGAGACCGACGTGAAGTCGATCGTGCCGAAGGCGGTGATCTTCACACCGGTGACCTTGTCGGACCAGCCCATCGTGGTCTTGCCGTACCACATCGGGATGGCCGGCATGTCCTGGGCGAGGAGCGCCTCGGCCTGCTGGTAGAGCTTGTTCGCCTCGGCCTCGTCGGTCGCCGCGGCGGCCTGCACGAGGAGCTTGTCGAACTCGGGGTTGGAGTAGTCGCCGTCGTTCGAGGACGCACCGGTCTTGTAGATCGGGGCGAGGAAGTTCTCGATCGAGGGGTAGTCCATCTGCCAGCCGGTGCGGAACATGCCCTTCATCTTGCGGTCCGCGATCTGCGAGCGGAAGGTGGCGAAGTCCACGACACCCGTGGCCACGCAGTCGACGCCGAGCGCCTGCTTGATGCTGTTGCAGGTGGCCTCGGTCCAGTCCTTGTGGGCCGCGTCCGCGTTGTAGGAGAGGGTGATCTTGCTGCCCTTGAAGCCGCCGGCCTCCTGGAGGAGGGCCTTGGCCTTGGCCGGGTCGTACTTGCAGTACTCACCGCACTGGTCGGCCTTGTAGCCGTCGACGACCGGGGAGACCCAGCCGGTGGCGGGCACGCGGGTGTTGTTGAAGATCTGCTTGATGATCGTGTCGCGGTCGATCGCCATGGAGATCGCCTGACGGATCTTCGGGTCCGCGTAGTTCGGGTCGACCTTGGTCGGCGCGAAGGTGATCGTCTGGATGACGCCGGTCTCCTTCTGCGCGTTGCGGTCCGGGAGGTCCGACTTGTACTTGTCGTCGATCAGCGCGCTGGTCGGGATCTCGTCGGTGATGTCCAGGTTGTTCGCGATGACGTCGTTGTAGGCGGCGTCGGACTCCTGGTAGATCTTGAACGTGATCTTGTCGACCTTGCCGCCGAAGTCACCGTTGTAGTCGGCGAACTTGGACAGGACGATCGACTGCTCCTTGTTCCACGCGTCGAGCTTGTACGGGCCCGAGCCGATCGGCTTGTCGCCGAAGGACTTCGGGTCCTTGAAGAACATGTCCGGGAGCGGCGAGAACGCCGAGTAGCCCAGGCGGACCGGGAGGTTCGAGACCTTCTCGGTGGTCTTGATCGTGAAGGTGTAGTCGTCGACGACCTTGAGGCCGGTCAGCTCCTTGGCCTTCGCGTTGCCGGCGCCGGCGCACGGGTCGTCGCCCTCACCGGTGCACTGCATGTCGCCGTAGCCCTCGATGGGCTCCATGAAGTAGCCCGAGCTCTGGCCGTTGGGCGCGTACGCGGCGTAGTTCCACGCGTCGACGAAGTTCTTGGCCTTGATCTCGGTGCCGTCGTGGAACTTGCGGCCCTTCTTGATCTTGACCGTGAAGTTCTGGTTGTCCGTCGTGTCGATGGACTCGGCGATGTCGTTCTCGGGCTTGGCCGTCTCGGGGTCGTAGTGCACGAGCTTGGAGAAGATCGCGTCGATCACGTTGCCGCCGCAGGTCTCCGTCGTGTTGCTCGGAACCAGAGGGTTCTGCGGGTTGCAGCCGCGGACGGTGATCTCGCCGCCCGTCTTGCCGCCTGCGGCCGAGCTCTGGTCGCCCCCGCTGTCCCCGCTGCCACACCCGGCAGCGAGAAGAGCGATGGCGGACATGGCCGCAACGGCGACCGTGCGAGCAGTTCCTCGCATGGATGTCCTCCTGTGTGAAGTGGTTGACCACGCGGTGTCGTGTGGCCGTTCCGTGAGGTGCCCCGGTCGGGTGCAGCCTCGTGGCAGCGCCCTCCGGCGTGCCCGGTCCACCAAACACCACCGACCCGCGCGGAGGGAAGTTCCGCGACGCACCGAGACCCGATTGTGACCGAGTTGCGACCAACCCGCCGCCGGCGCCGGAAGATCTTCGGTGGGAGCCGGTAGGTTGAGCCCCGTGCCGGGCTACGACGACGACCTCCGACTCGCCCACGTGCTCGCCGACGCCGTCGAACGGCTGACGATGGAGCGGTTCCGGGCCGAGGACCTGCACGTCGAGACCAAGCCCGACCTCACCCTCGTCAGCGACGCCGACCGCGACGCCGAGGAGCTCGTCCGGTTCCAGCTCAAGCGCACCCGCCCCCGTGACGCGGTGATCGGCGAGGAGCTGCCCCCGACGGGGTCGAGCCCGCGGCAGTGGGTCATCGACCCGATCGACGGCACCCACAGCTTCGTGCGGGGCGTGCCGGTGTGGGCCACGCTCATCGCCCTGGTCGACGACGGCCGGCCGGTCGTCGGGCTGGTCGCGGCCCCCGCGCTCGGCCGCCGCTGGTGGGCCGCCGTCGGGTCCGGGGCCTGGTCCGGCCGCAGCCTGACCAGCGCCCGCCGGATCCAGGTCTCGGGGGTCTCCCGGCTGGCCGACGCCTCCCTGTCCATCTCGAGCACGACGTCCTGGGACGACGTCGGTCGCCTCGACGCGATGCTCGGCCTCGCCCGCGCCTGCTGGCGCGAGCGGGCGTACGGCGACTTCTGGTCCTACATGCTCGTGGCGGAGGGCGCCGTCGACATCGCCGCCGAGCCCGAGCTCTCGCTCCACGACATGGCCGCGCTCGTCCCCGTCGTCACCGAGGCCGGGGGCCGCTTCACCTCGCTCGACGGCACCGACGGCCCGTTCGGGGGCAACGCCGTCGCGACCAACGGCATCCTCCACGACGAGGTGCTCGAGCGGCTCTCCGCCGGCCGTCCGTCGGTGGTGCGCGACTAGAAGAGGACGGCCTGGTCGGCCTCGGTCGGCACGCCCTCGAGCCGGAGGAGGGCCGCCTTGCGCTCGAGCCCGCCCGCGTAGCCGGTCAGGGTGCCGTCGGCCCCGACCACCCGGTGGCAGGGCAGGACGATCGGCACCGGGTTCGCGCCGTTGGCCGCCCCGACCGCCCGCGACGCGCCCGGGGGCAGCCCGAGCCGGTCCGCGATCGCGCCGTACGTCGTCGTCCCCCACGGGACGGTGGCCAGCACCTCCCAGACCCGCTGCCGGAACGCGGTGCCGCGGGGCCGCACGGGCAGGTCGAAGACCCGTCGCTCGCCGCGGAAGTACTGCTCGAGCTGGGTGCGCACCTCCTCGAGCAGCGGGCTCGGCGCCGGCGCCCGGTCCTCGGGGACGGGTGCCGCGTCGAAGTGGATGGCCACGAGCGCGCCGTCGGCCTCGACGAGGCCGAGCCCACCGACCGGGGAGGGCACGACGAGCGAGGGCGCGCCGCCGGTCTCAGAGCGCAACCGTGCTCACCGGACCCGGGAGCCGGCCCTCGACCGCGGGGAGGACCGACTCGGCGTCACCGACGAGGACGACCGTCCACTCCCCCGTCGCCGCCCGCCGGTACGCGGCGTCGAGGTCCTCGAGGGCCAGTCCCGCGACGGCGGCGAGGTTGCGGGTCGTGAAGTCGAGCGGGAGGCCCTCCAGGGCGAGCGCGGCCGTCTCGTCGGCGACGGCGTCGGCCGTGGCGTAGCGACCCGGTGCCGTCTTGGAGACGAAGTCGACCCCGGAGCGCAGCTCGGCGGCGGTGAAGCCGTCGCGGGCGTCGTCGAGGATCCCGAGGAGCAGGCCGACCGCCTCGCCGGTGACCTCCGAGCGCACCGACCCCGAGGTGACGAACGAGCCCCCCGCGACGCGCGGCCGGAAGGCCGAGCGGATGCCGTACGTGTACCCCTTCTCCTCGCGCAGCACCGCGTCGACCCGGGCGTTCGGGGAGCCGCCGACGACGAAGGAGGCCACGGGGTGCGGGGCCCAGCCGAAGGGGGTCGAGCGGTCCGGACCCGGGCACGCGACGGCGATCTCGGTCTGGACCGACCCGGGGCGGTCGACGACGACGACCCGCGCCCGGTCGGCGGCCGGGACCGGCGCCAGCGGCGGCGGGGCCGGCACCTGCCGGGGCGCCTCCCACTGCCCGAGGGTCGCGTCGAGGACCGAGAGCGGGTCGATGCCCGAGAGGTCGCCGGCGAGCACGACCGTCGCGCCGCGCGGCCCGACCCGCAACGCATGGTGCTCGGCGACGGCCTCGCGGGTGATCCGCCCGATCGTCTCGGCGCTGCCGGCGGCCGGCCGGGACGCGCGGTCGGCGGGGTCCCACATCGTGCGGGCCACCTCGCGCGCCGCGCGGTGCGCCGCCGACGCGCGCTCCTGCTCGATCTCGGCGAGCCGGCTGCGCAGGATGCGGCGCACCTCGGGCTCGGGGAAGACCGGGGTGGCCAGCGCCTCGGTGACGAGCCGGGCCGCCGTGGGCAGGTGGGCCTGGGGCACGTCGAGGTCGACGAGGAGGCCACCGTCGGAGACACCGGCGCCGAGCGCCATCCCGTGCCGCTCCATCAGCTCGGCGAACTCCTCCGGGGAGTGCTCGGCCGTCCCCTCGTCGAGCAGCCGGGCGGTCATCGACGAGATGCCCTCGAGCTCGGGGTCCTCGGTGGCGAGGGAGGAGGGCACGACGACCCGCATCGAGAGGACGTACTGGCCGGGCAGGTCGTGGACGAGGAGGCGGACACCGTTGGGCAGCCGGTGCTCCTCGGGGACCGGGAAGGCCCACGGGGCCGGCGGCCGGACGGCCGGCCGGGCGCTCACGCGACCGCCTCCGCACCCTCGGCGTCGTCGAGGAAGGCGACCACCGCCCGGCTCTCCGGCCGCAGCCAGCGCCGGGTCGCCTCGACCACTCGTTCCGCGGTCACGGCCCGGACCCGGTCGAGGTGGGTGTTGACGACGTCGGGGTCGTCGTGGAGGAGCAGGTAGCGGCTGAGCAGGTCGGCCCGCTCCTCCTGGGAGGCGAGGGCCGACAGCCAGGCCCGTTCGGCCTGCGCGATCGAGGCCTCCAGCTCGGCCTCGGTCGGCCCCTCCTGCGCGAGCCGCTCGAGCTCCTCGACCAGGCCGGCCTCGAGGGCGTCGGTGTCGGCGTCCGGGGCGGCGTCGATGACGACGAAGCCGAGCGAGACGCCGTCGACGAAGCCCCACGCGGTGGCGTGGGCGCCGGTGGCGCTCTGCTCGCGCCGGACGAACCGGCGCACGAGGCGCGAGCTGGACAGGCCGGCGAGGCAGTCGAGGGCGACGGTGGCCGCGACCAGCTCGTCCGTGCCGTCGACGGGGAGCCGGAAGGCCACGTGCAGCCGGTCGTTCGGCACCTTCTCGCGCCGCTCGACCCGCACCGGCGCGGTGAGCGGCTCGAGCTGGGGCAGGTCCGGACGCCGCTCCTCGGCCCGCGCGGTGAGTCCGCCGAAGTACCGCTCGACGAGGGTGAACCCCTCCTCGGGCGCGATGTCGCCGCAGAGCGTGAGGACGGTGTTGTCCGGGGCGTAGTACCGCCGGAAGAAGGCGTGGACGTCCTCGAGGCTCGCCGCGTCGAGGTCGGCCATCGAGCCGATCGTCGGGTGGTGGTACGGGTGCCCCTCGGGGAAGACGGCGGCGTAGACGTCGATGAGGGCCGTGCCGTACGGCTGGTTGTCGTAGCGCTGGCGCTTCTCCTCCTTGACGACGTCGCGCTGGTTGTCGAGGTTCTCCTGGGTCAGGGCGTCGAGGAGGTGGCCGTGGCGGTCCGCCTCGAGCCACAGGGCCAGCTCGAGCGCACCGGTCGGGACGGTCTCGAAGTAGTTCGTGCGGTCGAACCACGTCGTCGCGTTGAGCCGGCCACCCTCGGCCATCAGCGCCTCGAAGTGCTCGCCGCTGCGCACGCCCCGCGACCCCTGGAACATCAGGTGCTCGAAGAGGTGCGCGAAGCCGGTGCGCCCCGCCTCCTCGTGACGTGACCCGACCCCGACCCAGAGGTTGACGGTGACGTTCGGGACGGTGTGGTCCGGGGACACGACGACGCGCAGGCCGTTGTCGAGCGTCCTCCGGTGGACCGGGTAGTCGAGCGGCATGGCGGCCACCCTACGGTCACTCCCCGCGCGGCGAAACGCCCCGGCGCTCAGCCCACCCGTCGCACCTCGTCGGGCACGGCGTCGCCGCTGCGGGCCAGCGCCCGGCGGGCGAAGACCTGCTGCTCGGTGGCCACCCGCTCGGACCGGCCACGGCCGAGGAAGCTGATCGCCCAGTGCAGGAGCGTGGTCACCCGGTTCTTGAAGCCGATGATGTACACGAGGTGCACGCCGAGCCAGAGCAGCCAGGCGAGGAAGCCGTGGAAGCGCAGCCGGCCGATCGAGGCGACGGCGCTGAACCGGGAGACGGTGGCCATCGAGCCCTTGTCGAAGTACTCGAAGCGGCCCTGGGAGGGCTTGCCGTCGAGGCGACGGCCGATCTCCTTGGCGGCGAACCGCGCCCCCTGGATGGCGACCTGGGCCACCCCCGGCAGGTCCCGCAGCGCCATCATGTCGCCGACGACGAAGACCTCGGGGTGCCCCGGGAGGGTGAGGTCGTCCTCGACGAGGACGCGGCCGGCGCGGTCGGTCTCGGCGCCGGACTGTTCGGCGAGGCGCGCCCCGAGCGGGCTCGCCTGCACCCCGGCGGCCCACACCTTGGTCAGCGCCTCGACGCGGGTCTCGTGGCCCTGGCGGTCCTTGTAGGTCAGGCCCTGCTCGTCGACGTCGGTGACCATCGAACCGGTGCGCACGTCGACCCCCATCTCCTGCAGCCGGCGCCGGGCGGCGCCACCGAGGCGCTCGCCGAAGGTCGGCAGCACGGTGTCCGCGGCGTCGAGGAGGATGACGTGCGCCTGGGTGGGGTCGATCCGGCGGAAGTCGTGCTTGAGGGTCCGCCCCGCGAGCTCGGCGATCTGGCCGGCCATCTCGACGCCGGTCGGGCCGGCCCCGACGACGACGAAGGTGAGGGCCCGGCGGGCGTCCTCCGGCGAGGTCGCGAGCTCGGCGACCTCGAAGGCCCCGAAGATGCGCCCGCGCAGCTCGAGGGCGTCGTCGACCGACTTCATGCCCGGCGCGAACTCCGCGAACTCGTCGTGCCCGAACCACGACTGGCCCGCTCCCGCCGCGACGAGGAGCGAGTCGTACTCGAGGACGGTCTCGGTGCCGAGCAGCTCGGAGGTGACGGTGCGGGCCTCGAGGTCGATGTCCGTGACCTCGCCGAGGACGACCCGGGCGTTCTTCTGCCGGGCCAGCACCTCGCGGGTGCTCGGCGCGATCTCGCCCTCGGAGAGGATGCCGGTCGCCACCTGGTAGAGCAGCGGCTGGAAGAGGTGGTGCGCGGTGCGCGCCACGAGGGTCACCTCGACGTCGTCGCGGCGCTTGAGCGCCTGCGCGCCGAAGAGGCCGCCGAAGCCGGAACCGATGACGACGACGCGGTGCGTGCGGCCGGTCTGGGTGGTGGTCACGTCGGGTCCAACAGGTCCCCCGGGCCCGGAGATTCCGCCGACACGCCGGTGTGGCGCAGGTCGCTCCGGGTGCCGGGGTGCCGGTTCAGCCGCTCCAGCCGGTGGCCTGGAAGGACAGCGACGCGACGCCACCGTTCCAGAACGTGCCGTCGACGAACGCGCGGGTCGAGCGGTCCATCGTCGCCGTGGGCTTCGAGGTGAAGTCGGTACCGCTGTTGACGGTCCGGACGCCGTGGCGCACGCCGTCCTTGGTCTGGATGCCGAGCTTGACGCCGAAGGCCGAGTTCCCGGCCGAGAAGTGCACGTGCGCCCAGTTGCGCAGCTGGGAGTTGCACCAGCCCCAGTACTGGGTCAGCGTGCCGACCCGCCAGGACGAGGTGCCGACGCCGTACGTGATCGCCCTGCTGTTCACCTTGTGCGGTGTCCCGCAGCCCGAGGGCGAGTCGTTGGCGCTGGCCGGGGCGGCGAGGACCGCCGAACCGGCCAGGGTGGCGGCGGCGACCGTCGCGGTGGCGACGAGCCGACGGACGCGGGTCGAGGTGGACGTGGTCATGGTTCCCCCAGGTGGTCGTGGTGCGGTGCACCGGTCGGTGCCGGTTCCCCCCGGCTCCGCCACGCTAGCGGGAGGGCGGGGAGTCCGCACGCGGGCGGGACGTCGCGCTCGTGCGTCTCCCCGGTGGCCAGATCTGGTCATGCGCCCGCCCCGACCGCGCCGTACCGTGGGTGCGGTCGAAGGGAGCCACCGATGCCCATCTTCATGGTCGAGAGGCAGTTCGGGGAGCAGCTGGACCCCACGATCGAGGGCCTGGCCGAGATCAACGCCGTCAACGACGAGGAGGACGTGCGCTGGCTGATGTCCTTCCTGTCGGCGGACAAGCGCAAGACCTACTGCCTCTACGAGGCCGAGTCGGAGGAGGCGATCCGTCGGGCGGCCGCGCGTGCCGGCATCCCGGCCGACGCGGTGACCGAGCTCGACAGCCGGTTGCTGCCGGACGCGTCACGACTGCCCGTCGTCTGAGGACGGGTGGACGAGCCCGTGGCGCACGGCGTAGCGCGCCGCGGAGGTCCGGTTCCTCGACCCGGTCTTCATGAGGATGCTCCGCACGTGGTTGGCCGCCGTGTGCTCGCTGATGACGAGCCGGCGGGCGATCTCCCTGTTGCTCGCGCCCTCGGCGAGCAGGCCGAGGACCTCGACCTCGCGCCCGGTCAGGCCGTCGGGCACCGGGCGGGGCTGCGTCGGTCCCAGGATCCGCAGCACCCGGGCCAGTCCGTGGTGCGTGGCCACCTCGCGGGCAGGTCGCTCGTGCACCCTGACCCGGTCCGCGGCGGCTCCCGAGCGCCGGAGGTGGGCCGCCCAGTGGGCCTGCGTCGTCGCCTCGTGCAGGACCGACCCGGTGCGGCGGTCCATCTCGAGTGACCGCGCGAAGCACGTCTCCGCCCCGGGGAGCCCGAGACCTGCGCGGAGCAGCCCGACGAGCAGGTCACCGCTGCCACAGAGCGCGAGCATCTCGCCGCCCATGAGGTTGACCCCGACGAACCGCTCCGCCTCCGGCAGGAGGGCACGCATCGCGTCCTCGTCGCCCAGCTCGACCGCCGCCTCTCCGAGGAAGGAGAGGGACGCGGGCCAGATCGCCGACCTCCTCAACGTGGTCACGTCCCAGCGCAAGGCGTCATGGAGCGCCTCTCGGGCCCGGCCCGTCATCCCCGTCTCGATGCAGAGCGCGACGACGCCGGGCCGCCAGGGGTCGGTGGGCTGCAGGCCGGACTCCATCATCGTGCGCGCGAACCCCAGGCGTCCGCTCTCGCGCCGGATCATGAACTGCTGCAGGCTGGCCGGCCCCTCCCCCGCACTGGCACCCGGCTCGAACCCGGCCTCGATGCGACGCCCGGCCGCCATCGTCGCGCGCGCCGCGGTCACGTCGCACCGCAGGAGCTGGAGTGACGCGGTGAACAGGTGCAGCGTCCAGGAGATGTAGGGCTGGCGGCTCTCGCGGGCCGCGACGCCGAGCTCCTCGAGGGCCGACGACAGCGCGGTCCGGTCACCGGTCACGTACGCGGCGTGGCACCTCACCATGGCCGCTCTCCCCGCGTGGGTCCAGTGCGGTCCCACCCGGGAGAGCTCGGAGAGCTCGGCGGCGTGCGCCGCCCTCTCGCCGAGGGAGTCCAGGCCCACCCCGACGAAGAGCGACTCGTCGAGGACGGTGGCCAGGAGGCGCCGGTCGCCGATGGCCCGCGCCCGTTCGATGGCGTCCCTGACGCACCGGCGAGCCTCGTCCTCCGCTCCCGTGAGCATGAGTGCGGAGGCGAGGGCCGCCGCGGCGCGCACCACGAGCGGGTCGTCGGCGGAGCGACCCGAGCTGCGGATGGCTCCCTGGAGCAGCGTGACACCGCGGTGGGCGCCGGCTCCGCTCCCGGCACGCCACATGGCCGCGACGTAACCGATGGCGGCCAGCAGCCGGATCTCCGGATCGGTGGAGGCCGACGCACGCTCGTCCAGCTGCATGGCCCTCAGGCGCCGCCCCGCCAGCAGGTGGCAGCGCGCGGCGGCGAGGAGGAGCCGGTCCCGGGGCGGCCCGGGGACCTCGAACCCGGTGGCGCGCTCGTAGAACGCGGCGGCGTCCGACAGCGCGAGCTGGTCCTCGGCGCTCTGCCCGGCGAGCCGCAGGTGGTGCGCGGCCTCCGCCTCGAGACCGAGGCCTGCCGCCTGGGCGTAGTGGTGCGCCACGCGGTAGAGCTCCGCCGGACCCGACCCCGTCCGGGACCTGAGGGCCTCCGCGATGGCCGCGTGGGCGCGGGCCACCCGGCGCGCCCCGAACTCGGCCTGGACCGCCTGCTGGGCCAGGACGTGGGCGAAGTGGTACTGCCCGGGGTGGTCGACGACCTGCTCGAGGAGGCCGACGGCCCGGGCTGCCTCCATCGCGGCCAGGGCGTCCTCCGGCGAGACCTGCCGGTCCGAGGCGCCGGCGACCACCGAGGCGTCGACGACGACCCCCGCCACGGCGGCCAGACCGACGAGCTCACGGTGCGCCTCGGTCAGCTCGGCCAGCCGGCCCGCGACGACCGCACGCAGCGACTCGGGAACCCCCAGGACGCCTGCCCGCAGCGCCTCGAGCCCACCGCGGGCGGTCACGTCGCGCCAGAGCTCGTTGAGCACGAACGGGTTGCCGCCGGTGTGGTCGTGCAGCAGCGCGGCCGCGGCGGCCACGGCCTCGGGAGTGCCCGCGCCGGAGGCCACGAGGAACCGGGTCACGTCCGAGACGCCCAGGCCCATCAGGTCGATGCGGTGCACGTCGTCCCGGCGCACCAGGTCGGCGAGCACCCCTCCGAGCACCTCCGAGCGGTCCGGCGGAGTCGCGCGGTAGGTCGCGAGCACGAGCAGCGGGACCTCGGACACGTGCTCGACGACGTAGCGCAGCAGGTTGAGGGCGGACCGGCCGGCCCAGTGGAGGTCCTCGAGGACGAGCAGGAGGGGCCGCTCCACGCAGGCCGCCGCCAGGAGTCCGGCCACGCCGTCGAGCAGGGCGAGGGGGTTGGGGACGTCCTCACCGGCTGCAGCCGTCCCGAGCACGGGCGCGGCGACCTGGTGCACGGCCCGCAGCTCCGCGATCGGCTCACCGCCACTGGACACGAAGGACCCGAGGAGGCCGGAGGCGGCGGCCTCGACGAGCACCGACAGGGGGCGGACGAACGGGTCGAACGGTCGCCCGTCCTCGGCGGTGCACTGACCGTGGAGGACGGACGCCCCGGTGCGGTGCACCGCCCGAGCGGCCTCGGCCACGAGCCGCGACTTGCCGACGCCAGCGGCCCCCCCGAGGAGCACCGTCTGCGGTGCCCCGGCGGCCACGTCCGCCCACACGGCCTCCAGCAGGTCGAACTCACGCTCCCGGCCGACGAAGGGCGGGCGGGCGGCACGACCGGTCCACGGGC